>DATIQI010000317.1:0-7122 GCA_035470985.1 Acidobacteriota bacterium | reverse complement strand
GCAAATAGCACGATCGCCCACCCTGGGCAATCCGTTCAGAGCATCCGCTCCGTGTGGTCACGGGTCGGAATCCGCTCGCGCACCACGGACGCGCCCTCGGCCTGGATGGCGGCGAGAAGAAGCGCGCTCTTCACCTGCGCGCTCGCCACGCCCGTCTCCACGTCGGCGCCCCGGAGCGGGCGGCCCCGGACGACCACCGGCGGAAGCCGGTCTCCTTCCCGCGCGTGGCACTCCGCGCCGAAGGCGGCCAGCGGCCGGAGCACGCGATCGACGGGGCGCCGGCGAAGCGACGCATCGCCCGTCAGGATCGAGAGGAACGGCTGCGCCGCGAGGAGTCCCGTGGCGAGCCGGAGCGTCGTCCCCGAGTTCCCCGCGTCGAGCGGGCGGTCGCACTCGCGAAGCGTGCCGCCCAGGATCACGAGGGCTCCGTCCCGGTCCCGCCGCGTCCGCGCGCCGAGCGCGCGCGCCACGCCCCGGGCGGAGGCCGCGTCGGCGCCCGGATTCGGGTTTCGCACGCGGGTCGTGCCGGGCGCGAGCGCGCCGAGGAGGATGGCGCGCTGCGTGATCGACTTGTCGCCGGGCAGGGTCGCCTCGCCGCGGAGCGGGCGGCCGGGGCGGAGCGTCGCGCGGCTCACGCGATCCGGCGAAGGGCCTCGATCAGCCGCTCGTTCTCCAATCCCGACCCGATGCTGATGCGCGCGTAGTCGGAGGAGAGGCCGAAGGAGGTCATGGGCCGGATGATGACGCCGTGGCGCTCGAGGGAGCGCGCGGCGTCGAGCGCGGAGCGCGGGAACCGGGCCAGGACGAAGTTGGCCCAGGAAGGAGTCAGCTCGATGCCGAGCGGCGGGATCTCGTGCTGGAAGAGCTCCAGTCCTTCGCGGACGAGCGCGCGGCTTCGCGCGATCTGCTCGGCGTCCTGGAGGCTCGCCTGCGCCGCGGCCTGCGCCACGCTCGTGACGTTGAACGGAAGGCGGACCCGGTGGACGAGGCCCGCGAGATCTTGCGGGAAGAATCCGTATCCGACCCGGAGCCCCGCCAGCGCGTAGATCTTCGAGAAGGTCCGAAGCACCGCCACGCGGTGGCCGCGGCGGAGGTAGTCGAGTCCGTTCGGGTAGTCGGGGTCCTCCACGTACTCGAAGTACGCCTCGTCCAGGATCGTGACGATGTGGTCGGGGACGCGGCGGAAGTAGTCGTCCATCGCGCGGCGGCGGACGATCGTCCCGGTCGGATTGTCGGGATTGGAGAAGTAGACGAGGCGCGTCCGGTCGGTGATCGCCGCGAGCATGGCGTCGGGATCGTGGAACATCCCCCGGCCCGGCACGCGAACGAGGGTGCCGCCGGAGACCTTCACGGCGACCGCGAACATGACGAACGCGGGGTGCGACATGATCGCCTCGTCGCCCGGGCCGAGGTGGATCCGGCACAGGACGTCGATCAGGTCGTTCGAGCCCGACCCCACCGCGATCTGTTCGAACGGCATGTCCCAGGCGTCGGCCAGGGCTTCGCGAAGATAGTAGGAGCCGCCGTCGGGATAGCGGTTCACGCCGTGGATCGCGGCCTGCATGGCCGCCACGGCGAGCGGAGAAGGCCCGAGCGGGTTCTCGTTCGAGGCGAGCTTCACGGCCCCCGAAATGCCGAGCTCGCGTTCCAGCTCTTCGACCGGCTTCCCGGGCACGTAGGGCTGGAGCGAACGGATCTCGGGGCGGACGCTGTCGGTCACGCGCACACTCATCGGTTCGTGGGTCTCCGGCGCTGGACCGGGGACTGGGCGCAGTCTATCACCGGGACCGCCTCGGGGAAAGGCGCGCGCCGCGCGGCACCGCGAGCCGCCGGAGCGCCGCCAGCTCGCGGCTCTCGAGCGCGCGAATCGCGCCGCGCCGCAACACCCCGAGCCGGACGGGACCGAACGCGATCCGAAGGAGCCTTCGCACGT
Organism: Acidobacteriota bacterium; assembly: GCA_035470985.1. Lineage (GTDB taxonomy): Bacteria > Eisenbacteria > RBG-16-71-46 > SZUA-252 > SZUA-252 > SZUA-252. The sequence goes on along the minus strand of DATIQI010000317.1, from coordinate 5,189 downwards.
CGAGCCCGGCTCCCTTCGCGAGAACGCGGATCTCCCGCTTCTTCCCTTCCAGGAGCACGACGCGGAGGATCCCGAGGCCCCGCTCGGCCCCCTCCAGCTCGATCTCCTCGGGGACCACGCGCGTTCCCTCCACCACGGCGCCGGCGGCGAAGCGGCGAAGCCGAGATGGATCGGGCACGGGGGCGACCCAGACGCGATACTCGCGGCGGAACTCGGAGCGCGGATGGAGGAGCGCCTCCGCGAGCGTGCCGTCGTCGGTCAGGAGGAGGAGCCCCTCGGATTCGTAGTCGAGGCGCCCCACGGGATGGAGCCCCTCGGCGCGACCCGCGAGCTGGTCGTAGATGGTCGGTTTCCCGCCCTGCCCGCGGCGGCTGACGAGATAGCCGGGAGGCTTGTGGTAGGCGATCCAGCGAGGCGTCGCGGGGAGACGGACCACGCGCCCGTCGAGCGTGACGCGGTCGTGCGCGGGATCGATCGGGTCGCCGAAACCCCGGGGCGGCGCCCCGTTGATCCGGACGCGGTCCTCGCGGACCCACCCCTCGGCTTCGCGGCGCGAGCCGCCGGCCGCGCGCGCCAGGAAGAGGTTAAGCCGCACCCTCGGGAGACGCGCCCTCCGCGGTGGCCACGACGGTCTCGGGCTCGCCGCCGGCGCTCGCGCCCACGTCGCCGCCCTCGGGAGCGGCGGAGGTGGCCGGCTCCGCGTCGGCGAGATCCATCTGCGCGCGCTCGCGCTCCTCGAGAATGCTCCCGAGCTCCTTCAGCTCCGGAAGATCGGAGAGGTCGTTCATCCCCATGTACTGGAGGAAGTCGGTGGAGGTGGCGTAGAGGAGCGGGCGGCCCACACCCTTTGAGCGCCCCGCGATGAGGACCAGGTTCCGCTCGAGAAGCGTGTGGAGCGATCCGCTCGAATCGACGCCGCGGATCGAGTCGATCTCCACCTTCGTGATCGGCTGCTTGTACGCCACGATCGCCAGCGTCTCGAGTCCGGCGCGCGAGAGGCGCACCTTGCGACGCGAGCGGAGCATCTTCTCGATCCAGGGCGCGCACTCGCGGCGCGAGAGGAGCTGATAGCCCCCCGCGATCTCGACCAGCGTGACGCCGCGTCCCGATTCCTCCAGCTCCCGGGCCAGCTCGTCCAAGAGCGCCCGGATCTCCTCCCGATCGGGCCCGCCGGAGTCGGCGAGGACCTCGGCGAGCGTCCCGAGCCCGACGGGCGCGTCGCTCGCGAAGAGGAGGGCCTCCAAGATCTGCTTCGGATTCGGCATGGTCTTACTCCTCCGTCGCGGGCGCCACCGGTTCCGCGGCCTCGTCCGGCTCCGGGGCGCCGGGACGCCACTCGAGGAAAATGGGACCGAACAGCTCTTCCTGCGTCGCGCGAACGGCTCCCATCTTCAGGAGCTCCAGGAGTCCCAGGAAGGCCGTGATCTTTTCGATCCGCGTGACGAAGAGGTCGAGCGACTCTTCGAAGAGGAGCCGTCCGCGGCTCTTCAGCGTCTCGCGGAGGAGCGACATCGCCTCCTCGATCGCCATCGGTTCGGCGTGGATCGTGTGGACGAGGGGCGGCACCTGGCGCGCCAGGGCCCCCTTCAGAGCGTCGAGGAGCCGGAAGAGGCTGATCGGAAGGAGCTCGCTCGCCTCCGGATCCTCGAGCTGCGCGGGAGCGCCCCGCTCGAAGCGGAGCCTCCGCTCCGCCTCCAGCCGCTCGAGGTCGCGCGCCGCCTCCTTGAAGCGGCGGTACTCGAGGAGCTGCCTCACGAGCCCCTCGCGCGGATCCTCTTCTTCCGTCTCCTCGATGACCGGGGGCAGGAGCATCCGCGCCTTGATGCGCATCAGCGTCGCCGCCATGACCAGGAACTCCCCCGCGACCTCCAGGTCGAGCTCCCGCATCAGGTCGAGCATGTCGAGGTACTGCTTCGTGATCTTCGAGATCGGAATGTCGGTGATCTCGATCTCGTTCTGCTGGATCAGATGGAGGAGGAGATCGAGCGGCCCTTCGAACGCGGGGAGATTCACCCGGATCGCGGCCCGGGCGGGCGACGCGTTCGGGTCGGTCCCCGGGACCGCCGAAGCCGGCGCGGCGTCCGCGGCGACCGGGGCGATCGTTCCCTCGCTCTCGATCCGTTCGTCGTTCATGGGAGCTTCATCGCCTCGCGGACCTGCCGCATGGTCTCCTGGGCCATCGCCCGCGCCTTCTCCTCGCCGTAGCGGAGCGCCTCCACCACGCGCTCGGGGTGCGCCTCCAGCTCGCGGCGGCGCTCCCGAATCGGCTCGAGCGCCTTCGCGACGATCCCGGCCAAATCGCGCTTGTCCGCGACGCAGCCGAGCTTCCCCGCCCTGCAGGCGGCCTCGATCTGCGCGGCCCCCGCCGGGTGGAAGGCCCGATGATACGCGAAGACGACGCATCCGTCCGGGTTTCCCGGATCGTCCTTCCGGATTTTCTTCGGATCGGTGTAGGCGGTCCGCACCTTCGCCTCGATCTCCTCCGGCGCGTCGGCCATGAGGATCGTGTTTCCGAGCGACTTGCTCATGCGCCGCCCGTCGAGGCCCGGGAGACGCGGGAAGTGCGTCAGCTTCGGTTCGGGGACGGGAAAGACCTCGCCGTAGATTCCGTTGAAACGCCGGGCGACCTCGCGCGTCAGCTCCACGTGCGGGACCTGGTCCTCCCCGACCGGCACGAGGTTCGCCTTGTAGAGGAGGATGTCGGCGGCCTGGAGGACCGGGTAGCCGAGATGCCCGTACGAGACGCTCTCCTCGAGATTCAGATCGCGCACCTGCTCCTTCACCGTCGGGTTCCGCTCCAGGCGGCTCACCGTGACGAGCATCGAGAAGAGGAGATGGAGCTCGGCGTGCTCCTTCACGCGCGACTGGATGAAGCAGGGGCTCGTCTCGGGATCGATTCCGGCGGCCAGCCAGTCGGTCACCATCTCGAGCGTGTTCGGCGTGATCTGCGCGGTGTGCTCGTAGTCGGTGGTGAGGACGTGCCAGTCGGCCACCATGTGATACGACTCGCACTGCTGCTGCATGGCGACCCAGTTCTGCAGCGCGCCGAGGTAGTTCCCCAGATGGAGGCGCCCCGTCGGGCGCATGCCGCTCAGGATGCGCGGCCGCTTCGCTCCGGCGCCGCTCACAGGAGTCCTCCCGTGAAGAGATTCCCGAGCGTCCAAACCGCCGGAAGGATGAGGCGGCCGATCAGGCTCATGCCGGTGAAGGCGCCGAGCAGGATGATGCCGAAGAGGACCATCGGCCCGTAGCGCTCGAACGCCAGGAAGCGCTCGGCGTGCTCGCGGCTGAGGAGCCCCGTCAGGACCTTCGAGCCGTCGAGCGGAAAGATCGGGATCATGTTGAACATCGCGAGCACCAGGTTGATGTAGACGCTGGCCCGGATCATGTGGACGGCGGCCATTCCGGCCGTTCCGACGTCCGTGACGGGCAGCGCCGCCACGACGCGCAGGATGGTACCGAACACGATGGCCAGGATCACGTTCGAAACCGGGCCCGCGAGGGCGATCCACATCATGTCCCGCCGCGGATCGCGCAGGTACCGGGGGTCCACCGGGACCGGCTTCGCCCAGCCGAAGTGCGGCGGCAGGATGAGGAGAATGGAGCCGATCGGATCGAGATGCGCGATCGGATTCAGCGTCAGGCGTCCGAGGAGCTTCGCCGTCGGATCGCCAAGGCGGAGCGCGGCGTACCCATGGCTCCACTCGTGCACGGTGAGCGCGAAGAGGAGCGGCGGGACGAGAAGGAGGAGTTCGACGGGATTAGTCGAGAACACCGGCGCCATTCCCTCGCGCGGCGAGGGACGAGGAGTCCTTAGGGCCCGGCGTCACCGGGAGGCGCTTCGGAGGACGGCGCGGGCGGGGGCTCCGCCGACATCGGCGGGCCGAGGCGTACCTCGCAGGAGTGGGTCATCCAGCGCTCGGCCGCCGCCCGCAGGTCCTCGGGGGTCAGCTTCAAGAGGATCTCCTCGAACCGCCTCGGATAGTGCACGCCGAGCCCCTGCGCGACCCACCGCGACACGTAGCGCGCGCGGAAGAGAGGCTCGTTCTGCTTGAAGAGGAACCCGTTCTGCACGCGCTGGAGCTGCACCTTCCACTCCCCCTTGTCGAGGACTTCGGTGCGGAGCCGGCTCACCACCGCGATCGCCGTGTCGCGGGCGGCGCCGATCTTCTCCGGCGTCGAGCCGAAGTAGACCGCCAGCGAGCCGCGCGTCGGGAACATCGTGAAGAGCACGCCGGGCGAAACGGCGTCGTCGCGCACCTGCATCCAGTAGGTGATCGGCGAGCGGTCTTCCGAGCGGAGGTAGGAATCGAGCATGGCGAACGCCGGATAGTCGGGATCGAGGTAGCCGGGCGCCGGATACCCGTACACGAACGCGTGCGCCTTCCAGGGGCGCTCCTCCACCACCACCGTGTCCGCGGGCAGCGGCTTCGGATCCGGACCGGCCGGTTCGGGCGGCGCGCCCGCGGGGGCCGCGGCGAAGGCCTTCTCCAGATGGCCGAGCAGCTTCTTCGCCTCCAGGTTGCCGATGAAGACGACGGTGATGTTTCCGCCGACGAAGATCTTCTTGTGAAGCGCCACGATGTCCGAGCGGCGCGCCTGGTTGATCGAGGAGACGAGTCCTTGCGGATGCCGGTTGTAGGGCGTGCCGGGGAACATCGCCTTCAGGTAGACCCCGTACGCGGCCGGGAGCGGCGACTCGTAGGCGAAGGCCGCGTCCGCCGCCACCTTCACCCGGGCCGCTTCGAACGCGGTGTCGGGGAGCGACGGATTCAGGACGATATCGGCGAGGAGCGACGCGGCGCCCTGAACGTGCTCGCGATCGGTCTCCACGGTGATCTGTCCGACGTCGATCCCCACCGCGCCGTCCAGCTTGGCGCCGTTCCCCCGCAGGCGGACGTGGAAGTCGGAGGCCGACGACTTGGAGGTGCCGGCCAGCATCGATTGGACCAGGAGGTGGCCGAGCCCCGCCTCTTCGTCGCGCTCGTAGCGGGCGCCCATCCGCGCCGTGACCACGCCCGCCACGAAGTACTGGGAGCGCTGCTCCTGGATCACGATCCGAACGCCGTTCTTCAGCGTCTTCTCGACGTAGGGCTGACCGGGCTCGTAGGCCGGGACTCGGGGCGGCTCGGGGAGACTGTCCGGGACGACCCGCTCCTGCGCCATGGAAGGCGCCGGGCTGGGCTCTT
>DATIQI010000316.1:0-5329 GCA_035470985.1 Acidobacteriota bacterium | reverse complement strand
GTCGGCGCTGCTGCGCGATCGCGACGTCGAGGCAGGCCGCACCTATCGCTACCAGATCCAGCTCGAGCGCGGCGACGGAAGTCGCGCGCCAGTGTCGCCGCCGATCGAAGTCGCGGTGCCTCTTCGCGAACCTCCCCGACGACCTCTACCTGATCTACCAGTGGTACGTGGACGACAGCGGATTCGCGGACATCGGCCTCCCGTTCGCGTGGGACGTCACGCAGGGCGACTCCTCCGTCGTGATCGCCGTCCTCGACACCGGCGTGGACACGGGGCATCCCGATCTCGCGGCCAAGATCTGGCGGAACCTCGGCGAGATTCCCGGCAACGCGCTCGACGACGACGGCAACGGGCTCGTCGACGACGTGAACGGGTGGGATTTCGGAACGAACGACGCCGACCCGAACCCGGAATACACGACTGACGCGTCGGGGATCGACGTCGGCTTCCACGGCACCTTCTGCGCGGGAATCGCGGCGGCGGCCACGAACAATGCCGAGGGGATCGCCGGGACCTCGTGGCGATCGCGCATCATGCCGCTGAAGATCTCCCATCCGGTGAACGGCATCACGTCGGAGGCGATCGCCGGAGCGTTCCTCTACGCCGTGGACGAAGGAGCGTCGGTCCTCTCCATGAGCTTCGGCGGCCCGGGCGATCCCGGCGTCCCGGAGTTCTTCCAGGCGCTGGTGGACGTCGCCGCGACGTCCGGCGTCGTCTGCGTCGCGGCCGCGGGCAACGACGGCTCCTCGACGCCCACCTACCCGGCGGCCTGCACCTACGTCATCGCCGTGGGGGCCACCGACTCGAACAACGAGCGCGCCAGTTTCTCGAATTGGGGTCCCTGGGTGGACGTGGGCGCGCCGGGCAGCCTCATGTGGTCCACGATCTGCCGCAACTACACCTTCACCGACCTGGACCAGCTCTTCTACATCTTCCTCTTCGGCTGGGACGGAGCGAACCCCTACATGTACGGCGACGGCACTTCGTTCGCCTGCCCGCTCGTGGCGGGCGTCTGCGCGCTCGTTCGCGCCCAGTACCCCGCGCTGACGCCGGGGCTCGTCGCGCAGCACCTGATCGCGACCGGCGAGACCGTGGCGTACGACTTGCCGATCGGGGTGAAGGTGGACGCCTTCGCGGCCGTGAGCACGGGGCCGACCGCGGTGGAGGCGCTGGAGCCCGCGCCCGCCCGCCCGCGGATCGCCGCGGCGCCGAACCCGGTCGAGCGCGCCACGGAGATCCGATTCGCGCTCGCGTCGGAGGGAACGGTTCGCCTGCTCCTCTTCGACGCGGCCGGCCGGCGCGTCCGGTCGCTGGTCGAGGGGGCTCGCTCCGCCGGCCGTCACGCGGTCGCGTGGGACGGCCGCCGCGACGACGGAACGCCCCTCCCCGCGGGCGTCTACCTCGCGCGTCTCGAATCCTCCGGCACGGTGCTCACGACGAAGGTCATCCTGATCGGAAGGTGATCGATGCACCTCGTTCCCGGAACGCGCCTCGGCGCGTACGAGATCCGTTCCTCCCTCGGCGCCGGCGGCATGGGCGAGGTCTATCGCGCGAGCGACCCCCGCCTCGGCCGCGAGATCGCGCTGAAGATCCTCCCCGCCGGGGTGGCCTCCCGCCCCGACCGGCTCGCCCGTTTCGAGCGCGAAGCGAGGGCGGTCGCGGCGCTCAATCATCCGAACATCGTCACGATCCACTCGATCGAGGAGGCCGATGGAGTCCGGTTCCTCACGATGGAGCTGGTCGAAGGGGAGAGCCTCGACCGGCTCCTCGCGCGCGAACCCCTCTCGGTGGCGCGCGTTCTCGCGCTCGCCCTGCCGCTCTCCGAAGCGCTGGTCGCCGCGCACGGGCGGGGGATCGTGCATCGGGACCTGAAGCCCGGAAACGTGATGGTGACGGAGGACGGCCGCGTGAAGGTCCTCGACTTCGGGCTCGCGAAGCTCGCGGCCGGCGGCGAGGAGCCGAGTCCGGACGCCGACACCCGGACCGCGGGCGCCCCGCTCACGCTGGAGGGGCAGGTGATGGGGACCGTGCCCTACATGGCGCCCGAGCAACTCCGCGGCGCGGCCGTGGACGAACGGGCCGACGTCTTCGCCTTCGGAGTCGTCCTCTACGAGCTCCTCGCGGGACGGAGGCCGTTTACCGGCGCCAGCTCCTCCGATCTCATCTCGGCGATCCTGCGCGACGATCCGCCCCCGATCCGCGCGTCGCGCCCCGACGCGACCCCCGAGCTCGAGGGGATCGTCCGGCGCTGCCTCGAAAAGGAACCCGGCGCCAGGTTTCCGAGCGCGCGCGAACTCCGCGACGCCCTGCGCCTCGCCGCGCGCGAGCCGTCGGGCGGCGCCTCCCCGCGCGTCCCGTCCGCGGCCGCCGGCTCCTCGTTCGCGGGACGGCTCCCGGCGCGCTGGCTCCTGCCGGCCGTTCTCGTCCTCGCCGCGGCCGTGACCCTCCTCGGCGCCCGCGCCTGGATCGGGTCGCGCCCGTCGTCCGGTCCGCCGGCCCGCATCGCGGCGGCGTCCATCGCCGTTCTCCCGTTCGCCGACCTGAGTCCGAATCGCGATCAGGAGTATTTCGCGGAGGGAATCAGCGAGGAGCTCCTCGGCGTCCTCGCGAAACTGGAAGACGTCCACGTGGCGGCCCGGACGTCGGCCTTCAGCTTCAAGGGGAAGGAAGTGCAGATCCCCGAAGTCGGGCGCCAATTGCACGTGGAGCACGTTCTCGAAGGGAGCGTGCGACTGGCGGGCGATCGCTACCGGATCACGGCGCAACTGGTGAAGGCCTCCGACGGATTCCGCGTCTGGTCGCAGACGTACGACCTCGCGCTGAACGACGTCTTCTCGGTCCAGGACTCGATCGCCCGCGCCGTCGTGCGCGAACTGCGCATCGCGCTCCGCGGCCCGGGCGGGGCCGGCTCGGCGCCCTCGGCCATCGCGTCGGAGGTGGCGTCCGCCGCGGCCGGCCGCGGGACGAACGCGGAGGCCTACCGGCTCTACCTCCAGGGCGACTTCTTCTACGACCGCTTCAACGAGCCCGACATGGCGAAGGCGATCGATCTGCTTCGGCGCGCCGTGGAACTCGATCCGGAGAACGCGCTCGCCTGGGCGGGGCTTTCGCGGGCCCACATGGCGCAGGCGTCGTGGGGCTGGGCGCCCTCGGCGGAGGAGGGCTTCGCGCGCGCGCGCGCCGCGGCCGAGCGCTCGCTCCACCTGCAGCCGAATCTCCCCGAGGGGCACGTGGCCCTCGGCTGGGTGAGCCTCTGGCACGACTGGCACTGGGCGGTCGCGGAGCGTTCCTATCGCCGCGCGCTGGCCCTGGCGCCCGGGAACGCGGACGTCCTCCACGCGGCCGCCGGCGGGCTGAGCGCGCTCGGAAAGCTCGAGGAGGCGATGGCGCTCGATCGCCGGGCGGTGGAGCTCGACCCGCTCAGCGTCTCCGCGCTCCGGAATCAAGGCGCGCACCTCTACCAGGCGGGACGGCTGGACGACGCGGCGAGCGCGCTGGGGCACGCGATGGAGCTCGGTCCCGAGAACGGATTCCTGCCGTACGGGCTCGGCCTCGTCCGATTGGCGCAGAGGCGGCCCGCGGAGGCGTGCTCGCTCTTCGAGCGCGTGCCGGTGGCCTACTTCCGGCTCCACGGGCTCGCGCTGGGGCGGCACGCGGAAGGGGACCGCGCGCGGTCGGACGCCGCGCTGCGGGAGCTGATCGCGGCGCACGGGACGGACGCGCTCGTGCAGATCGCGAGCGCGTACGCCTACCGGGGCGACGCGGGGCGCGCCTTCGAGTGGCTGGAGCGGGCGCGCGCGGCGCGCGATCCCGGCTTGGCGGAGGTTCGCGTCGAGCCGCTCTTCCGGACGCTCCACCGAGATCCGCGCTGGACCGCGTTCCTGAGCCGGATGGGGCTCGAAGCCTGACATGGCTCTGACCCCCGGCCGCACGCTCGGCCAGCACCAGATCGTCGGCCTCCTCGGCGCGGGCGGGATGGGGGAGGTCTATCGCGCGCGCGACACTCGTCTGGGCCGCGAGGTCGCGCTGAAGATCCTGCCCGAGGCGACGTCGTCGGACGAACGAAGTCTCGGCCGTTTCTCCCAGGAAGCGAAGACGCTCGCCGCGCTGAATCACCCGAACATCGTCACCATCTACTCGATCGAAGAGACCGAAGGGATCCGTTACCTCACCATGGAGCTGGTCGAGGGGACGAGCCTCGATCGGCTGATCGGCGCGGCCGGACTTCCCACGCCGCGCGTGCTCGACCTCGCGCTTCCTCTGGCCGACGCCCTCGCGGCGGCCCACGCGAAGGGCATCGTCCATCGCGATCTGAAGCCCGCGAACATCATGGTGTCGCGCGAAGGTTGGGTGAAGGTTCTCGACTTCGGACTGGCCACCGTCGCGGGCGGCGGCGACGGGCCGCCGCCCGCGGCCCTGACCGCGAGCGAACCCTCGTACGGCGGCGGGGAGGCGTCGGGGACGGCGCCGTACATGGCGCCGGAGCAGATCCGGGGCGAGGGGGTGGACGCTCGAACCGACATCTTCGCCCTCGGGGTGGTCCTCTACGAGATGGCGGCGGGGCGACGCCCCTTCGCGGGCCGGTCGCGGGCCGACGTGGCCGCGGCCATCCTGCGCGACGATCCGCCGCCGATCGCGTCGCTCCAGGAGGGCGTGCCGGCCGATCTCGACCGGATCGTGTTCCGCTGTCTCCGAAAATCGGCCGACGAGCGCTTCCCGACGGTCCGGGAGGTGCGGACGGAGCTCGACGTCGTGCGACGGGAACTCGTCCTCGGCCACGCGCCCGCCCCCCGCGGCGCGGTCCCGGCGCCGGTCCCGTCGTCGCCGGCGTTCGCGTCCATCGCGGTCCTCCCCTTCGTCAACCTGAGCGGCGACGAGGAGAACGAGTACTTCTCGGACGGCCTGGCCGAGGAGCTCCTGAACGTCCTCGTCAGGATTCGCGGACTCCGCGTGGCCGCCCGGACCTCCTCGTTCCAGTTCAAGGGGACGCACGACGATCCGGCCGCGATCGCCCGGAAGCTCCGCGTCGACACGCTCCTCGAGGGAAGCGTCCGGAAGGCCGGGAACCGCGTGCGGATCGCCGTTCAGCTGGTGCGGGCGTCCGAGGGGTTCCAGATCTGGTCGGGCTCGTACGACCGGACGCTCGACGACATCTTCGCCGTGCAGGACGACATCGCGGGCGCGGTGGTGACCGAGCTGCGCGCGGCGCTTCGCGGCGAGAGCCTGGAACCGGCGTCGAGCGGCTCGGTGCGGGCGGAAGTGGCGGCGGCGGCGAAGGGGCGCGGGGCGGGCGGGGAGTCGCATCGGCTCTTCCTCCACGGGCGCTACT
>DATIQI010000315.1:0-4134 GCA_035470985.1 Acidobacteriota bacterium | reverse complement strand
GCGGAATATACGCAGCGCGTGATCCATCTGGCCGATGGAAAGATCGACAGAATAAAACACAATCCGCGCGGGCGAGCCGCCGCGTGCGCGAAGGCGACCGCGTCGAAGTCGTGCGACCCCGGCGCGCGCCCTCGCCGCTGGCCGCGGAGGCGATTCCGCTCGAGGTCGTCTACGAGGATGACCACCTCGCCGTCATCTGCAAGCCCGCCGGCATGGTCGTCCATCCGGCCGTGGGCCACCGCACGGGCACCCTCGTCCACGCGCTGCTCCACCGCTACGGCCGGCTCTCCGAGGAGAACGGGCCCGAGCGGGCCGGCATCGTGCACCGCCTGGACAAGGGGACCTCGGGCCTCCTGCTCGTCGCGCGCACCGACGAGGCGCACCGCCGGCTCGCGGCCGAGCTGGAGGCGCGCGAGATCCGGCGCGTCTATCGCGCCCTCGTCTGGGGCCATCCGCGCGACGCCGAGGGGAGAATCGAGGCGCCGCTGGGGCGCCACCCCAAGGACCGCAAGCGGATCGCCGTGCTCCCGCGCGGAGGCCGGTTCGCGGCGACGCGCTACCGCGTGGTCCGGTCCTACGCTTACCTGTCGGAGCTCCTCCTCACGCTCGAGACGGGACGGACGCACCAGATCCGCGTCCATCTCGCCCATCAGGGGCACCCCGTCTTCGGCGACCCCGATTACGGCGGGCGGCGCGGCCCGCTCCTTCGGCTCGCGCCCGCGCGGCGATCGGAGGCGACGCTCCTGCTCTCCGAGCTGGGCCACCAGGCCCTCCACGCCGAGACGCTCGGCTTCACCCACCCGGCCACGGGCGAGCGCCTCGAGTTCACCCGGCCCGTCCCGCCCGAGTTCGAGGCGGCCCTCGAAGCCCTCGCGTGCGAGTCCTAGGCGTGGATTTCGGACCGAGGCGGATCGGCCTCGCCGTGAGCGACGAGACCGGCACGATCGCGCGGCCGCTCCGCACGCTCCGGATCGAGCGGGTGCGCGAAGCGCCCGAGGCGGTCGCGGAGGCCGTCCGCGCGGAGGCCGCCGCCGTCGTGGTCGTCGGCGTGCCCGAAGGACTCGAAGGCGAGGAGCGCCGGCCGCAGAGCCGTCGTGTCGTTCGATTCGCGAAAGCGGTGCGCGCCCTGACGGGCGTCGTGGTCCACCTGCAGGACGAGAGCCTCAGCAGCCGCGAAGCGCGCTCGCTCGGCGGGCGCCCCGGCCGCGGCTCGCCCGACGCGGAGCACGCGCGCGCCGCGGCCGTGGTGCTCCAGCGCTGGCTCGACGGGCGTTCGCGCGCCGCCGAGCTGGACGCCGGAGCGCCGGGCCCCTCGGGCGGCCCCGGCCAGGGAGGGGAGGCGTGAAGCGGCGCCAGCGGATCCGCCACACGCTCGCGCTCGCGTTCCTGGTCGGCGCGGTGCTCCTGAGCGGGCTCCTCTTCTTCCCCGCGCAGGTCTCCCAGCAGGTGGAGACCCGCGAGATCCTCGTCCCGAAGGGCGCGACCCTGGACGACATCGCGGGGATCCTCCACGCGCAGGGACTCATCGGGAATCCCCAGATCTTCATGCTCGCCGGCCGCGTGCTCGGCTACGACCGCGGGTTGAAGGCGGGGCGCTTCTCCATCCCCGTCGGGTCGAGCATCTACCGCATCCTCCGGCAGCTCGCCCGGGGGATGTCGCAGCAGGACATGGTCACGGTCCCGGAGGGATGGCGCGCCGACGAGATCTCCAAGCTCCTGTACGAGCGGGCCAAGATCGACCCGATGCGCTTCCTCTCCCTGGCCGGCGATTCGGCGTTCGTCCGGGGGCTGGGCGTCCCCGCCGATCGCGTCGAGGGGTACCTCTACCCGGAGACTTACCCCTTCTATCCGCTCCTCACCCCCGAGGAGGTCATCCGGGTGATGGTGGACCGGGCGCTCCGCACGTTCGGCGAGGAGATGGCGAAGCCCGGCGCGCGCGACGGTCTGACCCTGCACCAGTTGGTGACGCTCGCCTCCATCGTGGAGGCCGAGGCGCAGATCCCCTCGGAGCGGCCGCGGATCGCCGCCGTGTTCTACAATCGACTTCGCGAGGGTATGATGCTCCAGTCCGATCCGACGGTCGTCTACGCGCTGGGCGAGCGGAGGAATCGCGTCTTCTACCGGGATCTCGACGTGAAGTCTCCCTACAACACCTACCGCAACAAGGGGCTCCCGCCGGGCCCGATCTGCAACCCCGGCCGCGGCGCGATCCAGTCGGTCCTCTTCCCGCTCGCCGACACGACCGAGTTCTATTTCGTGGCGCGCGGGGATGGGACCCACATCTTCTCGCGGACGTGGGAGGATCACCTCCGCGCGATCGCGTCGGTGCGGGCGCAGGCGCGCCGCGACTCGGCCGTGACCCCGATGGCGCCGGGCATCGGACCGGTCGCGCCTCAGGTCCGCGCGGCCTCGGGCTCGAAGGACTCGGTCCGGTGACCTCGATCACGCTCCACCGTTTCGGCGGCGCCGAGCGGGAGGAGCTGGCCGCGAAGGAGCGGGCGCTCGACGAGATCCTCGGAAGTCTCGGACGGACCATGATCGCCTACTCGGGAGGCGTCGATTCGGCGTTCCTCCTCGCCGCCGCGCACCGCGCGCTCGGATCCCGCGCGCTCGGCGTGATCGCCAAGAGCCCGTCGCTCCCGGCGGCGGAGCTGGAGGATGCGCTCGCGACCGCCCGCGGACTGGAGATCCCCGTCCGGGTGATCGAGACGAGGGAGTTGGAGCGGGAGGGGTACCGGGCGAACGGCCGGGACCGCTGCTATCACTGCAAGACCGAGCTCTTCGAGCGGCTGACCGCCATGGCGTCGGAGGAGGAGTGGGAGACGCTCGCCTACGGCGCCGTGACGGACGATCTCGGAGACGACCGCCCGGGCATGGGCGCGGCGCGGGAGCTCCGGATCCGCGCGCCGCTCCTGGAGGCGGGACTGTCCAAATGGCATGTCAGATTGCTGGCGCGCCGAATGGGACTTTCCACTTGGGACAAGCCGCAGGCGGCATGTCTCGCTTCGCGAATTCCACACGGCTCCGAGGTCACGGCGCAGAAGCTGGGAGAAGTCGAGGCGGCCGAGGCCTGGATCCGGCGCGTGCACCGGGTCCGCGTCCTCAGGGTTCGCCATCTAGGCGCGTCCGCGCGGGTGGAAACCGATCCCGCCGACATCCCGAGACTGACGGCGGCGCTTCCGGAGATCAGGAGGGAATTGGCCCGTTGGGGGTTCCTGGATGTGGTCATCGATCCGGAGGGGTACCGCAGACCGGACCCGTTACCCATTGAACCACAGGAGGATATCTCAAATGTCCAGCGCGGCTGACGCCAGGCGAAAGGCCAGGCGAGGAGCGGGCCCCAAGCCGGTCGCTCCCCCGGACGCCGAATTGCCGTTCGGGCGACGGAACTACATCCTCTTCGGAGTCGCGGCCCTGATCATCATCGCCGGCTACGTGGCCCTGGCCCGCGGATCCCTCACCCTGGCGCCGATCCTCCTCCTGGTCGGCTATCTCGTTGTCATTCCTTGGGCTATCCTGTCCAAGTAGGGGGGCGAATAGCTCAGCTGGCAGAGCACTTGCCTTACACGCAAGGGGTCACAGGTTCGAACCCTGTTTCGCCCACCACTCCCGCCCGCGGGGGCCGCTAGCGCATTCTAGTTCTTGACTTTGCTTGGGGCGGGTGGTACACTTTTTCGGTAGCGGAATGTATATCCGACTTGACGCCGCCTCCGGAGGGGCGCAAGTCGTTCAAGAGCCTTGAGATCATTTCGAACACCATACATCTGGGAATCGCTTGAAAGGGGGTGTTTCGAACTCCTCGTCAGATTGCCTACCACCCTTGACGTACCCAATTGCTTCTGGCATCCGTGTGGTTCGCGACGAAGTAAGACCCTAGGAGGTGTGATGATGTTCAAAGTGGCCAAGCTGGGCATTGCTCTAGCGGCAGTGTTGGCATGGATCGTCCCGGCCGCCTACGCGGGAATTCCCGAAGTGTCGAACTCGTTCTTCGTGCCTCAGACGGGCACCGTGGCGAGCCCGACCGAGGGGACGGTTGCGGCGCGTCTGTTCCGTATGTGTCCGAACAACGACGGAGGCGCGAGCCTTCCGAACAACGCTCGGATCAAGGTCGTGGTTCGCGACATCAACAACAAT
>DATIQI010000314.1:0-3806 GCA_035470985.1 Acidobacteriota bacterium | reverse complement strand
GATGTGGCGGCAGTTGCGGTCGCACGCCATCGGCACGGTGGGCGTCGGAGGGACGCGCGCCGGCGTGCGCGCCGCCATCGCGGCCGCGCGCCCCTGGGCGGGCGACGAGGCGGTCCGCGAAGCGCTCGAGACGACGGGACTCCTGGAGGAGTGATGCGGCGCGCCGACTTCGTGAAATCGCACGGTCTCGGAAACGATTACGTGGTGGTGGACGCCGCGCGCTTCGGGATCGCGCTCACGCCGGAACGGGTGCGGCTCCTCTGTCACCGGAATCTCGGCCTCGGCTCGGACGGCATCCTGGAGGTGGACGCGCGCGGGCGCCTCTTCGTGAAGATCTGGAATCCGGACGGGAGCGAGGCGGAGCGGAGCGGCAACGGGCTTCGGATCGCGGCGAAGTTCTTCGCCGAGCACGGCTACGTGGAGGGAGACGACTTCACGGTGGCGACGATCGCGGGCCCCGTGCGGACCCGGGTCTTCCGGGAGGGCGCTCCGGGAGCGGGGGGCCCGGGCGGGCGCGTGTCGGCGGTCCGGCTCGAGATGGGCGCGGCCTCCGTGGACCGATCGCGGACGACACTCGACGTGGACGGCGCGGCGCTCGACGTCACGATCGTCTCGGTCGGAAACCCGCACTGCGTCGTCTTCGGCGAGGCGATGACGCGCGAGCGGCTCTTCGCGCTCGGCCCGAGGATCGAGAACCACGCGGCGTTCCCGAAGCGGATCAACGTGCAGTTGGCGCGGCCGCTGGCGCGCGATCGGGTCGAGGCGCTCATCTGGGAGCGGGGCGCCGGCCACACGCTCGCCTCGGGGACGTCCTCGTGCGCGGTGGCCACGGCCTGCTACGACCGCGGGCTGGTGGACGGAACGGTGACGGTGGCGATGGAAGGCGGCACGCTTCAGATCGAGGTCGCGAAGGACCTCTCCATCGTGATGAAGGGCCCGGTCGAAGAGGTCTTCACGGGGACGCTGAGCCCCGACTTGCTGTCGCGGCTCGAAGCGCTCCCCTAGCGGATCTCCCCGGCGGGCCTCACTTCGGGTCGCGGGGCCAGACGAACCGGGCGCTGACGAGGAGTGCCAGGCCGACGAAGATCGGCAGGAAGCCGAGCGTCCAGTGGCTCTCGTTCGGCTCGACGGCGCTCAGGAAGATCGCCAGCCCGGCACCGGTCGCCACCGTCACGAGGCCGCCGATGAGGAGTCCGTGCGCGCGCCGGGTGCGGTTCCCGGCGCCGTGGCCGTTCTCGTAGGCGCCGGGCATGGAAGGGGGCGGGAGCGCCGCGGGGTCGATGCCCCGCTCGATGGCCGCGATCCGCTCCCGGCGCTCCAGTTCGGCGAGCCGCTGCTGCCCGACGGTGCGAATGATGGCCAGCGTGATTCCTCCGATGATCGCGACGACCGGAATGACGATCGGCAGGACGCTGAAGACGATCTTCATCATGTCTTCCAACACGGTTCTTCTCCTTTCGCTCGAGAACCGAGGCGGAGGAGCCGCCCCGGCCGGACCGGGATGATTCCCTTTCGCCCCCTTGGACGGGTCGGCCGAGACGCTCGGTTTCAGGGCGCGGATCGGGCGGGCGGCCGCGATGAAACCGGGCGGGCGGATCGAGCCGTCCAAGGAGCAGATGATGGAGCCCCCCTCGGAGCCCGGCGCGAACCGGCACGCCGGCCAGGACGAACCGGAGCTTCTGAGGCGCTGCCGGGAGGGAGACACCGCCGCGTTCGGCGTCCTGGTGGCCCGCTACCGGGACCGGGCCCACGGGCTCGCCCTCCGCTTCCTCCGCTCCCGTCCCGACGCCGAGGAGGTGGCGCAAGACGCCTTCGTCGCCGCCTGGAGGGCCATTCGAGATTTCCGGGGCGACGCCGCGTTCGGCTCCTGGCTCTACCGGATCGTTTGGCGGAAGGCGCTCGACCGGGCCGAGGTCATCCGGAACCGGACGCGCCGCGAGGTCGCGGTGGACGATCCGGGCCGTCTGGAATCGGCGGAGGCGGCCGGCGATCCGCCCGCCGAGAGCGCGGTCGCGGCCAGGCTGGAGCGATTGGTCGGCGCCCTGCCGGAGACCGCACGCGGGGTGGTGACCTTGTTTTACTATCGAGACCTCTCGGTCGCGGAGATCGCGGCCGCCCTCGGGATCCCCGAGGGGACGGTGAAGACGCATCTCCACCGGGCCCGCGCCGCGCTGCGGGAAGGATGGCTCCGCGAGCGCGGAGCGGGAGACGACGATGCGCTGTGACGATCTGACTCGGTGGCTCGACGAGGGAATGCCCCCTGGCGGCGCCGTGACCGTCGAGTCGGCGCGCGTCCACGCGGCCGGGTGCGGCTCCTGCGCCCGGGCCCTCGCGGCCGCCGCCACGATCGAGCGGGCGCTCTCGGCGGCGCCTCCCGCGCCCGCGTCGGGCGCGGAACCCTTCGTCGCGAGCGTTCTCGCGCGGATCGCCG
Organism: Acidobacteriota bacterium; assembly: GCA_035470985.1. GTDB lineage: Bacteria > Eisenbacteria > RBG-16-71-46 > SZUA-252 > SZUA-252 > SZUA-252. Next base: position 1,375 of record DATIQI010000314.1, on the reverse strand, counting down.
CCGAGCCTCGGACCGTCGCGGCGCCGCGCGCCGCCGCCGAGCCGCGCGCCGCGGCCCGGCCGGCCGACCGCCTCGGCTGGGCGCTCCTCTCGGAGCCGGCCTTCGTGGTCGGCGCGGTGGCGCTCGCGACGTATCTCCTCGCTCCTTCGGCGCTCCAGCGGGATCCCGGCTACTACCTCGGCGTCGGCGCCACGGTGATCTCGCAGGCGCTCGGATCGGCGTCCCGGATCCTCGCCCAGCCGATCCTCGGCTCGCCCCTCCCGCCGCCCGCGCTCTCTCCCGTCGCGCAGGCGGCGTTCGCGACGATCTTCGCGGCCCTGCTGGCCGTGGGCGGGCTCTGGATCGCGGGGACGATCGACCGCTGGCTCCGCCCGGGCGCGGAACGGCGGATGTGAGGCGACTCGCGGTCGCGTTCGCGGCGCTGACGATCGCGGCCGCCGCCCTCCTCGGAGCCCTCGGCTGGCACGTCGCCGGCCGCATCCACGACGAGGCCCTCCTCCCCTCCTACGACCGCGTCATGCGCGCGATCTACGACGACGCCGTCGTCGTCGGGGCCGACTCCGCCACGATCACGCTCGCTCCGCGGCGCAACGAGCGGGGGCGCCTCGACCGCGAAGGGTCGTGGGGACTCCTTTGGGGCGGGGGGAGCGGCCGGGTCGGAGGCGTGGTCGGGCGTCGCGACGGGGCGGTGATCCGGCGCTTCGAAGCGTTCGAGGGGCGCCCGGCGGCGGGCGACTCGGTCGATCTCCGGCTCCAGATCCTGCGCGGCGATCCTCGAAGCGCCCTGGGACTCGAGTCCGCCGACGTCTCCATTCCATCGGAGCTCGGGCCCCTGCCCGCCTGGGAGGTCCCGGGTCCCGACTCCACCTGGGTCATCTACGTCCATGGGAAAGGCGCGTCCCGGTCCGAGGCGTTCCGCGTGATCGGACTCTACGTTTCCCGAGGCTACCCCGTGCTCGTTCCCTCCTACCGGAACGACGAGGGAGCCCCTCCGAGCCGCGACGGGCGCTACCATTACGGGCGGACGGAGTGGCGGGATCTCGAAGCCGCCGTGCGCCACGCGATCGACCGCGGGGCGCGATCGGTCATCCTGCACGGCACCAGCATGGGGGGAGGCATCGTGACGGCGTTCCTGGGCCGGTCCGAATGGTCGCGCCGCGCGGCCTGCGTCGTTCTCGACGCCCCGATGCTCGACTTCGAGGCGACGATCGACCCGGCGGACGTGGCCCTGGCGGGCCATCGACGTCCGGCTGCGCACGACCAGCACGGGGATGTGCGAGAGCCGCGTGACCTGCGCGGTCACCCCGCCCACGCGCCAGCGGCCGATCTTCGACTTGCCCCGGGTCGTCATCACGATGAGGTCGCAGCCCTCTTC
>DATIQI010000313.1:0-27268 GCA_035470985.1 Acidobacteriota bacterium | reverse complement strand
GACGCGGCGGCCGTTCAAGGTGAAGAGCCCATGGCTGACCATTTGACGAGCCTGCGCCCGAGTTTTGGCCAAGCCGGCACGGTAAACCACATTGTCCAATCTGGATTCCAAAAGTTTCAATGCGGCCCCGCTCGGTCTTCCTCGACGTGGCCATCGACCAGGGGGGCTGTTCCACGACGTCGCGTCCGACCACGATCCTCGAACCGACCTACGTGCGCGAGGGCGTGACGCACTTCTGCGTGCCGAACATCCCGGCCCTGGTGCCGCGGACGGCGACGGTGGCGCTCTCGAACATCCTGGTGCCGTACCTCGCCGACCTGACCCGTGTCGGGCCGGAAGCGGTCCTGCGCACGAACCCGGCCCTCGCGCGCGGCGTCTACACGCACGGCGGCTCGTGCCTGAAGCGGAAGATCGCCACGGCGCTCGGCGTCCCGTTCCTGGGCACCGAGCACGAATGGAGCCTCGATGTCGCCCGATAAGTCGGACACGCTCTCCGAACGCGCGGCCCCGGTCCTCGCCGAGGCCCCGGGCGTCCCCGCGTCCCGCAAGGCGTTCCACGAAAAGCTCGTCACGGCCGAGGCGGCGCTCGCGTCGGTCCGATCGGGGGACACCGTCTACGTCCATCCCGGATGCGCCGCGCCGGTCCGGCTCCTCGACGCGCTCGTCGCGCGCCACGCGGAGCTGACCGACGTCCGGATCGTCCACATCATGACCTTCGGCCGGGCCGACTACGTCCGAGCCGGCATGGAACGGCACTTCCGCCACGTCGGACTCTTCCTCGGGAAGAACGTGCGGGACGCGGTGAACGAGGGACGGGCCGACTACGCGCCCGTCTTCCTGTCGGAAATCCCGCGGCTCTTCACCAGCCGGACCGTCCCGGTCGATGTCGCGCTGATCCACGTCTCGCCGCCGGACGAGCACGGCTTCTGCAGCTTCGGCGTCGGGGTCGAGTGCACGAAGGCCGCGGCCTCCACGGCGCGGGTCGTGATCGCCCAGGTGAACCGGAACATGCCGCGCGTCCTGGGCGACAATTTCATCCATGTCCGCAACGTCACGTACTTCGTGGAGGCCGACGAGCCATTAATGGAATTGCCTCGCGTCCGGATGTCGCCGGAGTTCGAGGAGATCGGCCGCACGGTGGCCGCGCTGGTCGAGGACGGCAGCACGCTCCAGCTCGGAATCGGGGGCATTCCCGACGCCGTTCTCCACCACTTGAAGGATCGCCGGCACCTCGGCGTCCACACCGAGATGTTCTCGGACGGCATGGTGGAGCTGGTGGAGCAGGGGATCGTCACGAACGAGCGGAAGTCGCTCCACCCCGGGAAGATCGTCGCCTCGTTCGTCCTCGGCTCGAAGAAGCTGTTCGATTTCGTCCACAACAACCCGATCGTGGAGTTCCATCCGAGCGACTACGTGAACGATCCGTTCATCATCGCCCGGAACGACAAGATGGTGTCGGTGAACTCCGCCATCCAGATCGACCTGACGGGGCAGGTCTGCTCGGATTCGATCGGGGACACGGTCTATTCCGGATTCGGAGGGCAGGTGGACTTCGTGCGGGGGGCCTCGCGCTCCCGCGACGGGAAGGCCGTCATCGCCCTGTTGTCGACCGCCAAGGGGGGCGAGATTTCGCGCGTCGTCCCCTACCTGGACGAAGGTGCCGGCGTGGTGACCTCGCGGGCCGACGTCCATCACGTAGCCACGGAATACGGTGTCGCCGACCTGCACGGGAGGTCGCTGCGCGAACGCGCGCGGGCCCTCATCGGCATCGCGCATCCCCGGTTCCGAGACGAACTAGAGGAGGGAGCGCGGAAGCGGCGGCTCCTCTGAGAGCCGGCCGATCCGCCCAGGACCATGACCTCGCCCACGACCATTCAAACCGACACGCCCCCTCGGGCCGACGCGCGGAGCACGCCGGCCCCCGACGCGACGCGCCGGGAGGAACCGATGACCGCCAAGACGCACAACGCCTTCGCCATGGCGCAGGCGCAGTTCGACTCCGCCGCGGAGATCCTCGGCCTCGACGCCGCCACCCGGCAGCTCCTGCGCCATCCGCTCCGCGAGTACCACTTCGGGATTCCCGTGCGCATGGACGACGGCTCGGTGCAGGTCTTCCGCGGCTTCCGCGTGCAGCACAACGACGCCCGCGGCCCGGGGAAGGGCGGGATCCGATTCCATCCCCAGGAGACGGTGGACACCGTCCGCGCGCTCTCGATGTGGATGACCTGGAAGTGCGCCGTGGTGGACATTCCCCTCGGCGGGAGCAAGGGCGGCGTCGTCTGCGATCCGCACAACCTGAGCGCGCGGGAGCAGGAGCAGATCTGCCGCGGCTGGGTTCGCCAGATCGCCCACGACGTGGGGCCCCTGATGGACGTGCCGGCGCCGGACGTCATGACGACGGCGCAGCACATGCTCTGGATGCTGGACGAGTACGAGGCGATCCATCGCGGGCACTATCCCGGCTTCATCACCGGGAAGCCGGTCGGCATGGGCGGATCGCTCGGCCGGACCGAGGCGACGGGCTACGGCGTCGTCTTCACGATCCGCGAGGCACTGAAGGAGCTGCGCCTGAAGCCGGACGCGACGACCGCCAGCGTGCAGGGATTCGGCAACGTGGCCCAGTACGCCATCCGCCTCTACCAGCAACTCGGCGGCAAGGTGATCTGCGTCTCGTCCTGGGACCAGGCGGACCAGACGTCCTATTCCTTCCGGAAGTCGTCGGGCGTGGACGTGGACGAGCTCCTGGCGATCGCCGACGCGTTCGGGGGGATCGACAAGGCCAAGGCGAAGGCGAAGGGGTACGAGGTCCTTCCGGGCGACGACTGGCTGGTGCAGGAGGTCGACATCCTGATCCCGGCGGCGCTCGAGAACCAGATCCGCGGCGACAACGCGGAGAAGATCCACCCGCGGGTGAAACTGATCGCCGAGGGAGCCAACGGGCCGACGACGCCGGAGGCCGACGCGATCCTCAAGAAGCGGGGCATCTTCGACATTCCCGACTTCCTGGCGAACGCCGGCGGCGTCACCTGCAGCTACTTCGAGCAGGTGCAGAGCAACATGAACTACTTCTGGGAACGCGACGAAGTGCTGGGCAAGCTCGACGTGAAGATGACCGCCGCGTACCACGCCGTGAGCGATCTGGCGCGGAAGCGGGACCTCACCATGCGGGACGCCGCCTACGTGATCGCGATCAAGCGCGTGGCGCAGGCCTGCAAGGACCGGGGCTGGATCTGACGCGTACGGCGTTCCCGGAGTTCGACCGGCGGTTCTTCGAGTCGCGCGAAGACTTCACCCGGATCGGCGACGGGGCGCTGGGAGGCAAGGCGACCGGCCTGGCGCGCGTGAAGCGCGCGCTGGAAGAGGGATGGCGCGGGGAGGAGCATCCGGCGTTCGACGTCGGAATCCCGCGCCTCACGGTCCTCGCCACCGACGTCTTCGATCGATTCCTCGACGAGAACGGGCTCCGGGAGGTCGTCCGCTCGGAGCCCGGCGACGAGGCGCTGGCCCGCGCGTTCCAGAGCGCCCCCATCCCGGCCTCGGTCGTCGGCGACCTGCGCGGCCTCGTCGAGCGCGTCCGCCAGCCGCTCGCGGTCCGCTCCTCCAGCCTCCTGGAAGACGCGCTGGGGCGTCCGTTCGCGGGCGTCTACGCCACGAAGATGATCCCCAACAACCAGCACGACGCCGAGAGCCGCTTTCGGCGCCTGACCGAGGCGATCAAGTTCGTCTGGGCCTCCACGTTCTTCGAAGGCGCGCGGAGCTACCGGGCGGCGACCGGCGGGACGGTGGAGGAGAAGATGGCCGTCGTCGTGCAGGAGATCGTCGGCCGGCGCCACGGCGCGCGCTTCTATCCCGATCTCTCGGGCGTGGCGCGCTCGTGGAACGTCTACGCCGCGAGCCCGGCGCGCCCGGAGGAGGGCGTGGCGGTCCTGGCGCTCGGCCTGGGGAAGACGATCGTGGACGGCGGCGTCGCGTGGAGCTACTCGCCGGCCCACCCGCGGGCGAATCCGCCGGTCGCGTCGCCGCGCGATCTCCTGCGCGCGACGCAGTCCCGGTTCTGGGCCGTGAACATGGGCGCGCCGCCGGCGTACGACCCCGTGGCGGAGACCGAGTACCTGGTGGAACCCGGACTCCCGGAGGCGGAGGAGGACGGCGTCCTCCCGCGCCTCGCCTCCACGTACGACGCGGAGTCCGACCGGCTCTCGCCGGGCGTCGGAGCCGACGGGCCGCGCGTCCTCACGTTCGCGCCGCTCCTCCACTTCGAGGATCCGCCCGTGAACGAGGCGATTCGCGCGATGCTCGCCCTCGCCGAGCGGACGCACGAGGGACCGGTGGAGATCGAGTTCGCCGTGACGTTCGACGAGGAGCGGGCGCCGGGGGCCCGAATCGGCTTCCTTCAGTCCCGCCCCCTCCTCCTCGATCGGGAGCCGGTGGACGTGACGCCCGAGTCGCTGGAGGAGCCGGACGCGATCGTCGCCTCCACGACGGTGCTCGGCCATGGTGCGACCGACGACCTCTGCGATATCGTGTACGTCAGGCCGGAGCCGTTCGATCCGGCGCTCAGCCGCCGGATCGCCGAGGACGTGGCCCGCATGAACCGGGAGCTCGTCGAGGAAGGGCGGCGCTACCTCCTCCTCGGCTTCGGCCGATGGGGGAGCTCCGACCCCTGGCTCGGCATCCCGGTTCGGTGGGAGCAGATCTCGGGGGCGCGCGTCATCGTGGAGGCTTCCTTGCCGAAGGCCCAGGCCGACCCGAGCCAAGGCTCCCACTTCTTCCACAATCTCACGTCGCTCGGCGTCTGTTACTTCACCGTTCGCCACACCGGGCCCTATCCGATCCGGTGGGACTGGCTCGAGTCGCGGCCGGCGGCGGTGGAGACCGAGCACGTCCGCCGCGTCCGGCTCGGCGAGCCGCTCCGGGTGCGGGTGGACGGGCGGAGCGGACCCGCCCAAGCGTCCCGTGGACGACGTGCTGCGCGCGCTCCAGGAGCGCGCGAAGGAGCTGGAGTGCCTCTACCGCGTGGACGAGATCCTCCAGGCGAGCGACCTCTCGCTGCCGCGACTCCTCGAGGGACTCGTGAAGACGATCCCGCCCGCGTGGCAATACCCGGCGATCTGCCGCGCGCGGATCACGGTCGGCGCGGCGGTGCACGAGAGCCCCGACTTCGTCCGGACGCGCTGGCGGCTCTGGGCGCCGATCGCGGTCGAAGGGACCCGGGTCGGAAGCATCGAAGTGGTCTACCTGGAGGAGACGCAGAAGGCGGAGGAGGGCCCCTTCCTGCCCGAGGAGGAGACGCTCCTGCGCGCCATCGCGGAGCGCCTGGGGCGCGCCATCGAGCATCAGCGGATGCGGCAGGCCTTCGAGAATCTCGAGTCGGCCCGCGACACCGGCGCGCCGCGCTCGGCGGCGTGGGGCGTCATCCTCGATTTCCTCCGCCGCACGGACGAAAGCCTCCTGGCGCGCATCGCGCGGAAGATGATCAATCACCTCGGCTGGCTGGGCGTCGACGCGGCGGTCCAGGTGCTCCACCAGATGAACGTGGAGGAGGCGCCGGAAGGAACGCTCGCCGAGGAGAACCAGCCGCTGGCGCGGCTGGCGCGGGATCCCGCGCGCGACCGGGTCGAGGAGACCTTCCGGATCGCCGCGAGCGTGCTGAGCGACGACGAGATCATCGGCTGCCTGCAGAAGTGGATCAAGGAGGACAAATCGCGCTTCATGGCGACGGCGCTCGGGAATCCCGACGCCACGCTGGACGAGGTGGGCGAGGCGATCCGCCGCTACCACCACCTCGGGCCGGAGGGAATCGAGCTGCCGCTCGCCGCGCGCAAGGGGATGCGCGTCGCGCTGATCGAGCACCTCTTCACCGACCAGCTGGAATTCATCAACACGGCCAAGCAGCACCTCGACATCGACGACTTCTTCGACCTGGTGCAACACGTGGTCAGTCCGCCCCGCTCGCGCGGGAAGCTGGGCGGCAAGAGCGCCGGGCTCTTCCTCGCCTCGCGGATCCTGGCGCGCGCCGGCGCCACGGCGCCGCGCCTGCGCGAGATCCGCATGCCGCGGACCTGGTACATCACCTCCGACGGGCTGGTGGACTTCATCCAGTACAACAACCTCGAGGACATCCAGAACCACAAGTACGCCGACATCGACCAGGTGCGCCAGGAGTACCCCCACATCGTCCAGGTCTTCAAGAACTCGGCCTTCACGCCCGATGTCGTGCGCGGGCTCTCCCAGGTGCTGGACGACTTCACGGACGTTCCGATCATCGTCCGGAGCTCGAGTCTCCTGGAGGACCGCCTCGGATCGGCCTTCTCGGGCAAGTACAAGAGCCTCTTCCTCGCGAACGAGGGAGCGAAGGCGCGGCGCCTCGCGGCGCTCCAGGACGCCGTCGCGGAGGTCTACGCCTCCACGTTCGGTCCCGATCCGATCGAGTATCGCTCGGAGCGCGGCCTCATCGACGCGTACGAGGAGATGGGGATCATGATCCAGGAGGTCGTCGGAACGCGCGTGGGGCGCTGGTTCCTGCCCGCCTTCTCGGGCGTCGCGTTCAGCCGGAACGAATTCCGCTGGTCCGCGCGCATCCGCCGCGAGGACGGCCTCGTGCGAATCGTGCCGGGCCTCGGGACGCGGGCCGTCGACCGGCTGAAAGACGATTACCCCGTGCTCCTCGCGCCGGGCCAGCCCGGCCTGCGCGTGAACGTGACGCCCGAGGAGGTGCTTCGCTACTCGCCGCGCTTCGCCGACGCCATCAATCTGGAGTCGGGCGCCTTCGAGACCGTCCCGATGGAGGAACTCCTGCGCGCGCACGGGGCGGCCTACCCGCTGGCCGCGCAGATCCTCTCGAAGCTGGAGGAGGGGCACCTCCGCCGCCCCGTCGGCACGCACCTCGACTTCGAGCGCGACACCCTGATCGTCACGTTCGAGGGGCTCGCGGCGGATTCGCCCTTCATGCGCCAGATCAAGGAAGTGCTGGAGACGCTGGAGCGCGCGATGGGCGTTCCCGTGGACATCGAGTTCGCGTCCGACGGGCAGGCGCTCTACCTCCTCCAGTGCCGGCCCCAGAGTTCCGCCGGGGACGCGCAGCCGGCGCCCATCCCGCGCCACCTGCCGGACGAGCGGGTCCTCTTCACCGCCTCCCGGTTCGTCTCGAACGGACGCCTCCCCGATCTGACGCACATCGTCTACGTCGATCCCGCCCGGTACAACGCCCTGGCCGACGTGGAGACGATGCGCGCCGTCGGCCGCGCCGTCGGCCGGCTGAACAAGATCCTCCCGAAGCGGCAATTCGTCTTGATGGGGCCCGGACGGTGGGGAAGTCGCGGTGACATCAAGCTGGGCGTCAGCGTGACGTACGCCGACATCAACAATACCGCGCTCCTCGTGGAGATCGCCCGGAAGAAGGGGAACTACCTGCCCGACCTCTCCTTCGGGACGCACTTCTTCCAGGATCTGGTGGAGGCGTCGATCCGCTACCTGCCGCTCTATCCCGACGATCCCGGCGTGCGGTTCGACGAGCGGTTCTTCGACCGCGTGGAGAACGTGCTGCCGAGCCTCCTCCCCGAGTACGCGTCGCTGGCGGGCGTCCTGAAAGTGATCGACGTGCCGCGCGTCATGGGGGGCCAGATCCTCCGGGTCCTCATGAACGCCGACCTGGACGAGGCGGTGGCGCTCTTCGCGCCGCCGCAGGCGACGTCGCTGGAGGTCGCCGAGGCCGGCGGTCCGAGCGAGGGAACGCAGGACCAGCACTGGCGCTGGCGCCTCCGGTTCGCCGAACGGATCGCGGCGAGCCTCGACGCCGCGCGGTTCGGCGTGCGGGCGGTCTACGTCATCGGCAGCACGAAGAACGCCACGGCGGGTCCGGCCAGCGACATCGACCTGATCGTGCACGTGGGCGGGACCGGGGAGCAGCGGCGCCATCTGGAATCGTGGTTCCAGGGATGGAGCGCGGCGCTCGCCGAGATGAACTTCCTGCGCACCGGATACCGGAGCGACGGTCTGCTGGACGTCCACTACGTCACCGACGAGGACTTCGTGCAGCGCACGAGCTTCGCGGTGAAGGTGGGCGCCGTGACCGACGCCGCGCGGCCCCTGCCGCTCTCGCTTCCGCCCTCCGGCGCCTAGCGCCCGGCGCTCAGCGCCCCCCGCTCCCGTTCCCGACCGCCGGACCGATCAACTCGCGCGTCGCCTCCTCCGGGAGATCGGGATCGAACCGAACGAGCGCCAGCTCGGGCCCGTCGTGCGCGGCGCTCATCGCCTCCGTCGTTCCGATCCGGCAGCGCCACGCGCCCGTCAGGCGCGCCGACTCGTGGATGTGCCCGTGGAGCGTGATCCGCGGGCCCCTCGCCTCGATGAAGCGCCGGATGGCGATGCTCCCGACATGGACGTCCACGGGCGCGTGATCCACGACGCGGCCGTCGAGCGCCGCGCGGTCGAGCGGCGTCCGGTAGGGAGGGGAGTGGAAGAGACAGATCGTCCTCGATAGATCCGACCCGTCCGTCAGCTCCTCGAGGTCCCGCTGGATGGTGGACCACCGGGTCTCCCGCCTCGGCACCGGCACCGTGCGGCGGCCCTCCTCCGGAGAGACACAGCCCGGATCGACGAAGCGGGAGACGTCGTAGCGCTCCCAGTCCTTGTTCAGGAAGGGAGTCGGCGGGACGAAGGAGTAGCCGAGCACGTCGAAGCCTTCGAACGGCTGCCTCCGGAAGTGGGCGTAGTGCCACGCGCCGCGCGCCGCCGCCTCGACGACCGCGGCCTCGTCGGCGCGGGCGTCGTCGTTCCCGAGCACGAGGAAGACCTCCGGCCGCTCGCCCCCGAGTTCCTCCCCGAGCGCGAGGAACGCGGGCGCGAGGAACTCCCCGACGAAGTCGCGATGGACGATCGTCGGGCCGGTGAGGGAGCGGAGGGTCGACGGGAGGAGATCGCCCCCCAGGAAGACGCCGCGGGGACGCTCGGCGCGGATGCGCGCGAAGAGCGCCTCGTATCGGTCCACGTCTCCGTGGAGGTCGGTCACGAAGAAGCACGCCGCCATGACTCCGTAGGCTAACAGGTTTGCCGCCGCGCGCCGAATCGTGTAAGGATCGCCCGGCGATGACGCGTCGATCCAGGGAAGGAACGATCCGGGAGTGCGGCCTCGCGGTCCTCGGCTGCCTCGCCCTCGCGCCCGCCCCCGCGCCGCCGCCGGGCCCGCCGGGCGCCGCCGCGCCGCCGCCCTTCGACGCCTCCGTCGGGCGGCCGCCGCTCTCGGGAACGCTGGAGGTGAACGGCGGTTTCGGAGATTACCGAGGCGGCCACTTCCACGCGGGTTTCGATTTCGGCACCGCGCGTCGCGTCGGCCGCCCGGTCGTCGCGCCGTCGAACGGCCGGATCGAGCGCGCCCGGACGTCGGGCGCCGGCTATGGTCGTTCGCTCTACGTTCGGCTCGAGGACGGACGCCTCATCCAGTTCGGGCACCTCGACGCCTTCGCCGGACCGATCGCCGCGCACGTCCAGCGCGTCCAGGATTCGACGGGTGTCTACGAGCAGGATCTCTGGCCGGCGGCCGCACAGTTCCCGGTTCGCGCCGGAGCGACGATCGCGTGGACGGGCGAGAGCGGGGCGGGCGGCCCGCACCTCCACTTCGAGATTCGCCGCGGGGACGTGGCGTTCAACCCTCGGCGCGCGGGACTCCCGGTCTCCGATCGCGTTCCCCCCGCGCTCGTCGCGCTCACGCTCGAGCCGCTCGACGACTCCTCGGTGGTCGAGGGCCGGAGCGGTCCCTACACGATTCCGCTCACGCGATCCGACACGCTTCGCGCCCTCGGCCGGCTTCGCGCCGTCGTGGTCGCGCGCGATCGATCGCACGCGGAGGGCGCGCTGGTCGCGCCCTGGTCGGTGGGGATCGAGTGGAACGGCGCGAAGACCGAGTGCCGGTTCGACAGCCTCTCGTGGGCTTCCGAAATGCCCGAGGCGGAGTACGTCTACGACGCCGGGCGGGTGGTCGGCCGGAAGGGGCTGGTGCTCTGGGCGCCCGCGGGGTTCCGCCCGCGGGTCCTCGCGGCGGACGCTCCCGCGGGCGGGGAAGCGGGAACGATCACGGTTCGCAGGGGCGATCCGCCTCGGGCGCTCCGGGTCTGGGCGCGGGATCTCGCGGGACGAGAAGCGTCGAGGCGGGTTTGGCTCCTTCCGGGTAAGCCGCCCGCGCCCGCCGCCCCCGCGTGGTGGCGCGCCGGCGCGCCGGGCCGCGACGCGTGGGGGGCATCGGGCCTGACCTTCACGTCTCTTCCCGGCGGCGGCCTTCGCGTGGCCGCTCCGCTTCGGTCGGCCACGCACGGTCCCGAGATCCAGGTCGGGTCGGTCTCGCGCCGCGCCACGCGGACGGCCGACGGATGGAGCGCGACCTTCGCGCTCCCCGAGAGCGCCGCGGGCCGCGCGTCGAGGCTCCCGATCGCGATCCGCCCGTCGCGCGCGACGTCCCCCTCCGAGACCGGCGGCGGCGACGTCCGGCTCCGCCGCGCGCGCGCCGGGGAAGCCCTCACGCTGGCGGACTCGTCACGGGGACACCGTCTCGTGATTCAGGCCGGAGCGCTCTTCGAGGACGCCGCGCTCCTCGCTGTCCCGGCCTCGAGCGGGGGGGCGAAGGGTCTCGAGCCGATCGGCGTCGCCTGGCGGGTGGAGCCCTCCAACCTGCCGCTTCGCCACGCCGCCGCGATCGTGCTCGCGCTCCCCGCCGGCGAATCGATCGAGCGCGTCTCGCTCTACCGACTCGAAGGGGGATCGTGGGGGTGGGCCGGCGCGGACCGCGACACGGTCGCGCGCACGGTGGGAGGGCGCTCGCGCCGCCTGGGCGTCTTCGCCCTCTTCCGCGACGCGACGCCGCCGCGTGTCGCGCTACGCGCTCCGGCGCCGCCTCCGGCGGAAGCGAAGCGCGGACCCTACAGCCGATGGGCGGTCGAGGCGGCCGTCGTGGACGAAGGGAGCGGCGTCGACGCGGCCGCCTCGTGGATGGAAGTGGAGGGACTCCGAGTTCCGACCGAGTGGGATCCCGAGGCGAAGCGGCTCCGCTGGCGCCCGGTCGTCCCCCCGAAGGCGGGGACGTACGAGATTCTCGTCGTCGCGGCGGATCGTACGGGGAACGTCGCGCGCGTCCCGGGTCGGTTACGCGTCCGGCCCTGAGAAGCCGGGTTCGCCGCCGTGGGAAACGCCGAGGCCCCACGTGGCGCGACCACGTGGGGCCCCGACGCGTTCCGGTAAAGCGCTCGATCTCGAATCAGGTTCCCGGCCGGACCTGGGCGCGGATCTCGCCTCCGGGGATGTCCCCGGGGCCGGTGTTCGTGGGATCGACGCCGTCGTTCGTGTGCACGTTCACGTAGGCGGTCCCGGCCTGCATCGCGGCGATCAGATCGGAGAGCGGCTGTCCCGCCAGGGGCCCCACCAGCGAGGCCGCCGTGATCGTCCCCTCCGCGAGGACGCCGTCCGCGCGGCCTCCCCCGGGCGGGACCGAACCGTACAGGAACTGCACGACGGGACCGTTCACCGCCTCGGCACCGAGGTGGATGTGGGCGGCCACCACGTTCTCGATGTTGGCCACGATGAGCCGATAGGTCATCTGCGTCCCGTCCGCGCTCAACGCGAACGTCGCATTGCCACGAGCCTTGCTTTCGTTGGCGGGGACCTCATGCCCGCCGGAAAGGGGCGCGGCGACGAAGGTGGCCCCGAAGGCGGTGCCGGCCAGCAGGACCGATCCGAGACAGACGGCGAAGACACGGAATCGTTGCATGGGTTCCTCCCGCGAAGGTGCCTGGATGCATCGCTCCGTCGGAGCAGCGAATCATGGACGAGCGGCGTGGGCCGCCCTCGTCCCGGAGAGAGCCTGTCGCGCCGCGGTCCCGCCTTCCGTGACGCGAGTCACGCACGAGGGCCCCGCGTCCGGGGCCCGCTCCTCGCGGCTGGGAGCGGGGGCCCGCCTGGGGTATGCTCCCCGCCGTCACCCCGCGCGCCGCCGCGCCGCGGTCCACCCATCCCCGGAGCGCGACCGATGATCCGAGTCCTCGTCGTGGACGACCACGCGGTGGTTCGCCGCGGACTGAAACACCTCTTCGCCGAGTCGGGCGACATCGCCGTGGCCGGGGAAGCGACGAGCGTCGAGGAGGCGCTGGAGAAGATCCGGCGGAGCCGTTGGGACGTCGCGGTGATCGACATCAATTTGCCCGACCGCAATGGGCTCGATCTGATCGAGCAGGCACGGATCGCGAACCCGAAGCTCCCGCTCCTCGTCCTCACCATGTACGCCGAGGAGCAGTTCGCCGTGCGCGCCGTCCGGCTCGGCGCCGCGGGGTACGTGACGAAGGAGAGCGCGCCCGAGGAGCTGATGCAGGCGGTCCGGAAGGTCGCGGCCGGCGGGCGCTACGTGAGCCCCTCGCTCGGGGAACGCCTGGCGCGGCTGGTCTACGGCGATTCCGAGCAGGCGCCGCACGAGACGCTCTCCTCGAGAGAGTTTCAGGTCTTCCGTCTCCTGGCGGGCGGGCGGACGGTCAGCGCCGCCGCCGCGGAGCTCTGCCTGAGCGTGAAGACCGTGAGCACTTACCGGACGCGCATCCTCGAGAAGCTCGACCTGAAAACGAACGCCGAGCTCACCCTCTACGCCGTCCGCAACCGGCTCATCGACTAGCGCTCCCGCCGCGCGCTGTAGGACAAACACCGACACGACGAGGGCCATCCGCCTACGGATATTTCAGCCGCACGCCGATGGGGCAAAAACGTCCGGGGGAGTAGGTTCCCCATGTGATCCCACCGCGCACCGGCGGTGGATTCGGGACTCCACCGAATGGAGGGACGTCGGAGGCGGACTTGGAACGCGGGCCCAACCGATCCTGACATCTTGCGACGATCGCCGGAGCAAAGCCCCCCAGCTCCAGCGCACCGACAGGGCCGCCTCCTCGTCCCCTCCGGCTCCCGGATCACGATCCGGGGCCGGCCGATCCGCTCGAAGACTCGAACCACCCCTCTCGCGGAACGTTGCAGACCACCGTCGTACCCTCCGCGTCCGATCGAACCTCCAGAGCCCCTCCCAGCAGATCGGCGCGATGCTTCATGATCCCCAGCCCGAGCCCTTCGCGTCCCCCGGCGCGTGACGGGAGGCCCGCTCCGTCGTCCTGGATCGTCAAACGCAGCCGGTCGTCCTCGAGCGCCATCGATAGCTCCACGGCGCGACAGCCGCCGTGACGGACGGCGTTGCTGATCGCCTCCTGAGCGATGCGGTAGAGGTTCGTCGCCGCGCCGGCGCGCGGCACCGCGATCCCCACGTCCCACGCGAACGTGCAGGTGACGTCGAACGTCCGCTCGGTCGATTCGGCCAAATCTCGAAGTGCGTCCCGCAGCCCGCCCGGGCCGAGGCTCACGGGCGTCAACCCGAGGGAGAGGACTCGAGTCTTCGAGATCGCCTCCTGAACCAGGCCGCGAATCTCCTTCACGGCCCGCGTCTCGGGTCGATCCTGCGAAGAGAGCTTCTCCTCCACGGCGCTCGATAGAAAGCCGATGCCCGTGAGGAGTTGACCGAGATCGTCGTGGAGATCGCGGCCGAGCCGCTGCCGCTCCCGTTCTCCGGCGTCGAGCAGGGCCATCTCGAGCCGCAGCCGCTCCAGGATCTGGTCGCGGAGCGATTCGTTCGCCCGCGTCAGATCGAGCGTCCGCTGGCGAACGCGCTCCTCCAGATCGTCGCGCGCCCGCTCCAGTTCCCGCATCGTCCGCTCGCGGGACGCCACGATCGCCGCCAGCGCCAGGGCGGAAAGCGACACGACGCCCAGGAATCCCTGGAGGAGGAGGAGCGAGACGTTCGCGGACGGAAGCGCGAACGGCCCGAAGCCACGGAGGGTGCCGGCGAGCGTGACGCCGTAGATCCCGAGGACCATGGTCGTCGCCGCGCGCCGCCCGAAGCGGTACGCGACCCAGATCACGACAGGGATCCAGAACCACCCGATCGGCGCGTTCTTCACGCCCACGCCGCCGAAGAAGAGGAACGCGGTGACGAGGAAGAGCAGGAAGACCGCCGCCGCCTCCACGACGCGCCGCGGCGCGCGCGGCGGCTTCGAAGTCGCCCAGAGGAGAATCGGCGGCGCGACGACGAGAACGCCGACCGCGTCGCCGAGCCACCACGTCGTCCAGATGGGGCCGAACTCCGCCCAGGGAGCGAATCCTCCGAGCGAGAGGCTCGTCACGCCGATCGTGGCGCTCACGACGGTGCTCGCCAGCGCGGCGTATCCCGTGAACGCGAACACGCCGGTGGCGCTCTGAAACGCAAGCCGGCCGCCGGCGAACCGGCCGACCAGCCACGCGCCGCAGAGACCTTCGAGCGTGTTGCCGGTCGCGATCCCGGCCGAGGTCAGGGGCGACCCGGCCGTGGTCACGTTCGCGGCGAACGCGGCGATCGCGATCGCGGGCCAGACGCGGGGCCCGAGGAGGAGGAACGCGGCGACCGAGATCCCGGCGGGGGGCCAGACGGCCGAGGCGCTCGGATGCACGACGGCGAGGGCCAGGCCGAACTTGGCCGCGGCGAAGTAGGCGACGGCGACGAGCGGCGCCCAGAGGAGCACGCGCGGGGCGTCGCGGCGCGGGTGGTTCGAGTCGGAGGACTCTGTCACCCCAAGAGGATAGGGCGGCCGGGGACTCCCCGAAAGCGTCTTCGGGAGGAGCCCGGAGGGCTGCCGGGTGGCGCTGGGCCCGGAAATCCTTCGGCCCGGGAGGCGCATCCAAGTCGTATCCCTGGAGCGTTGACCCCGGTCGGAGGAGGTTCCACCCATGAAGAGCGTCGCCGCCCTGCACCACGTCACCGCGATCGCGGGTCCCGCGCAGGAGAATCTCGATTTCTACGCCGGCGTCCTCGGCATGCGGCTGGTGAAACGGAGCGTGAATCAGGACGACCCGGGCACGTACCACCTCTTCTACGCCGACGCCGCGGGAAACGCCGGGACCGACCTCACGTTCTTCCCTTGGGCCGAGATGGCGCCCCCGCGACCCGGGCATGGGCTCTCGAGCGAAGTCTCGCTCGCGGTCCCGCCGGGGAGCCTCTCGTGGTGGGGCGATCGGCTCGCCCGATACGGAACCGCCGTGGGCGAAACCGAGACGCGCTTCGGCGAGAAGGCGCTTCCGCTCGTCGATCCGCACGGACTTCGTGTCGCGCTCGTCGAAACCGAGGAGCCGGCGCACCGCTCGTTCGTCGCCTACGACGGAAGCCCCGTGCCGGCCGAGAAGCAGATCCGTGGGCTCCACGGGGCCCGCGCGCTGGAGCGAGACCTCGCGCCGACCGCGTCGTTCCTCGAGGACGTGTTGGGCTTCCGGCACGTCGCGACGGAGCGATCGTGGCATCGCTACCGGGCCGAGGGAGGGGGCTCGGGGTCGTTCCTCGACGTCTCCGAGGCGCCCAACACGCCACGCGGAATGTGGGGCGTCGGCTCGATCCATCACCTCGCCTGGCGCGTCGAGGACGACGCGCACGAGCTGGCCGTTCGGGAACGGATCGAGGAGGCGGGCGCGCGTCCGACTCCGGTCATCGACCGCTTCTGGTTCCGATCGGTCTACTTCAAGGAGCCGGGCGGAGTTCTCTTCGAGCTGGCCACCGATGGTCCCGGCTTCGGCGTGGACGAGGAGGCGGCCCGTCTGGGGGAGAAGCTCGTCCTTCCGCCGTGGCTCGAGGCGCGGAGACCGCAGATCGAAGCGGCGCTTCCGCCGCTCGTGATGCCGGCCGCGGCGGGTTCGCCCCGCTAGCCGGCGCGGCTACCTTCCGCCCGCCGGCTCGATGTTCTGGTTCATCCGGAACTGGTTCGTCGGGTCGTACGTCGCCTTCAGCTTCGCGAGGCGGGCGTAGTTCGAGCCGTACGCGCCACCCTGAACCCGCTTCTCCTCGTCGTCCGGCATGAAGTTCACGTAGACGCCGCCCGTCGCGAAGGGAGCCGCCGCGTCGAACAGGCGGCGCGCCCAGGCGACGCACTCCTGGTCCAGCGCCGGATCGCCCCACCGCGTGTGGACGTTCATGATGTACTCCACGTCGCGGTGCGGGTAGGCGGTCGCTTCGGCCGCCACGCGATTCACCGCGCCGCCGAGATGTCCGATGAAGACTTCGCACTCGGGCGTCGGTAGCCGGCGCACCGCGTCGAGCACGGCGTCGACGAGCCCGTCGTCGAGCTTCCGGAAATCGTGCGACTTCCAGTAATTCCGAGCGCCGGGAGTCAGGAGGGGATCGAACGCGGTCTGCCAACCCGCGAAGGGATGCGGTCCGACCACATCGGCGATCGGCGTGCCCAGGGCCCGGAGCGGCGCGACGGCGTTCTCGGCGGTCTTGGGATCGCCGATGGCGCAGACGGCGAAGACCACGACTTCCGTCCCGTGCACCTCCGGCGGGAGGAAGGGGAGCGGCGGCGCCTTCCGCAAGACGACCCAGGCGGTGACGTCATCGGGAGCCGACGCGGTGAACCGACGATATCCTTCCAGCAGATCCTTCGCCTGGGCGAACGGGTGGACGATCAAGCCGGAGATCACTTCGGGTCCGACCGGATGGAGCCTGTATTCGAAGGACGTGACCACGCCGAAGTTCCCGCCCCCTCCGCGCACGGCCCAGAAGAGATCGGAATTCTCGCGTTCGTCGGCGCGGACCAGGGATCCGTCGGCCGTCACGACGTCCACCGAGAGCAGATTGTCCACCGTCAGGCCGTGCTTGCGGCTCAGCCATCCGAAACCGCCGCCGAGCGTGAGCCCCGCGACGCCCGTCGTCGAGTTGATGCCGAGCGGCGTGGCGAGCCCGAACGCCTGCGCCTCGCGATCGAACCCGCCGAGCGTGACCCCCGGCTCCACGCGCGCGGTGCGCGCCTTCGGATCGATCCGCACGGAGGTCATCGGCGACAGGTCGAGCATCAGACCTCCGTCGCAGACGGCGTTCCCGGCGATGTTGTGCCCGCCGCCTCGGACCGAGAGTAGGAGTCCGTGCTCGCGCGCGAGCCGGACGGCGCGGATCACGTCGGCCGCTCCCGCCGCGCGGACGATCGCCGCCGGACGGCACTGGATCATGGCGTTCCAGATGGTGCGGGCGGCATCGTAGCCCGGTTCTCCCGGCAGGCAGAGCGACCCGCGCAGGCTCGCGCGCAACACGTCGAGCGACTCGGAGGGTACGTTCTTGCGGCTTCGATCGAGCGTGGTGATCGCGATGCTGGGCATGGAGGGTTCCTTCCCTGGGGTGCCGCGAATGGGGCCGATGCGGTATCGGCGGTGTCGAGCGGTCACAAGACTAGACCGGCGCGCTCGGCCTCCCAAGGCCTTTGCGGGGGCGACCCGGCGGCGGCCCAGCGCGGGCGATCCGCGAACCACGCGCGGGACGTATACTGGAGCCCCCGCGCCGGGATCCGTGCGCGACGAGGGAGACGGAGGCCGGAGCATGTGCCGAAACATCAAACCGCTCTTCAACTACGCCCCGCCCGCCAGCGACGAGGAGATTCGCGGAGCCTCGCTCCAATTCGTGCGAAAGGTCTCCGGATTCACGAAGCCGTCGAAGGCGAACGAGGCGGCCTTCCACCGCGCGGTCGACGAGGTGGCCGCGGCGGTCGGGGCCCTCATGGCGTCGCTGGTGACGAGCGCGGAGCCGCGCGATCGCGAGGTCGAGGCCGCGAAGGCGCGCGCGCTCGCCGTGAAGCGCTTCGGGGGTTCCTGAGCCGCTCGGGCGGTCGCGCCCGGCGGCGATCGCGGCGGGGCGCTCAGCCGCGCCGTGTCTTCTTCGCGAGCGCGCCGGCCCGCTCGGCGAGCCGCGGCCGCTTCCAGCCCTCCGCGAGCGCCTCGAATCGCTCCGTGGGTCCGAGGTAGGCGAGATCGGCCACCCGGATCACCGGCGTGTCCGTGCGAAGCGTCGCCAGGGTCCGGAAGAGAAGCGCTTCCTCCCAGCGCTCCCGGAGCGTCTCGGCGAGCTTGGCCGCGCCCCGCACCTTCGGCTCCCAGTCGGCCGCGGTCTTGGGGATCCGCTCGAGGCGGCCGTACCGGCCCACGACGGCCGCCGCCGACTTCGCGCCCCATCCGGGGAGGCCCGGGTATCCGTCCGCGTCGTCGCCCACGAGCGCCAGATAGTCGGGGATCGATGCGGGCGGAACCCCGAACTTCTCGACGACGCGGGATTCGGTCCGGATCTCCCCCGACCGCCGATCGAGCTGCACCACGCGATCGCCGCGGACGCACTGCGCGAGGTCCTTGTCGGGCGTGCAGACGAGGACCTGCTCGACCCGCCGGTCGGCTGCCGCGGCCTTCGCCGCCGCGGCGAGCGCGTCGTCCGCCTCCACGTCGACCATCGGCCAGACCACCACGCCGAGCGCCGCGAGCGCGTCCTCCAGCGGCTCGAACTGGGCCCGGAGCACCGGCTCGATCCCTTCGCCGGTTTTGTAGCCGGCGTAGAGATCGTTCCGGAACGACTCGATGACGTGGTCGGTGGCGACGCCGACGTGCGTCGCGCCGCTCTCGAGCAGACCGATCACGCTCTGCACGACGCCGACCACGGCGCCGCGCTCGCGCCCCTCGCGATCCGCGAGCGGCGGGGCGCCGAAGAAGTGCCGGAAGAGCTCGTACGTGCCGTCGATCAGGTGGACCTTCATCGATCCGCCAGGAACTGCTCGAGGACGCGAACGAACGCTTCCGGGTCCTCGAAGTAGGGGAGATGCCCGCTCTTCTCGAACACCTCCCAGCGCGATCCCGGGATCGACCTGTGGATCCTCCAGGCCGTGCTGGGGGCGACATTGATGTCGTAACGGCCGGTCAGGACGAGCGTTCCCATCACGACCCACGAGCGAACCATGGTCCGAACCTCCTCCTGACGAACCGACTCCCGGCCGGGGTCCGGGGCGAAGCGCCCTGACATCCTACCCCGGAACCGGCTAGACTTCCGCCACCGGTACGCAACCCCGACCAACGCTCGAACTTGGAGGTCTCGTTGAACGCGCTCACGGCACTCAAGTCCCGACTGCTGCAGGCGGACGATCTCCGGCGCGCGGCCTCCGTCCTGCGCTGGGATCAGTCCACCTACATGCCGCGCGGCGGAGGTCGCGCCCGCGGGCGCCACATCGCCACGCTTTCGAAGCTGGCTCACGAGCACTTCACGGACGCCGAGACGGGCCGGCTCCTCGACGCGGCGGCCCGCGAGACCGAGTCGCTCCCGTTCGACTCGGACGAGGCGTCGCTGGTCCGGGTGACGCGCCGCGACTGGGACCTGGCGGTTCTCCGGCCGTCCAGCCTGGTGGCCGAGATGCAGGCGCACGAGGCGGAGAGCTACCAGGCCTGGATCGCGGCGAGGCCCGCGAACGACTTCGCCGCCGTCCGGCCGTTTCTGGAGAAGACGCTCGAGCTGTCGCGCCGGCTGGCGGACTGCTACCCGGGTTACGACCACATCGCCGATCCCCTGATCGGCTACTCCGACTACGGCATGAAGGCGGCGACCGTGAAGACGCTCTTCGCGGAGCTTCGCGCCGGACTCGTGCCGATGGTGGACGCCATGACGTCGCATCCCGCGGCCGACGACTCGTGCTTGCGCCGTTCGGCGCCCGCGGAGGACCAGCTCGCGTTCGGGGCCGAGGTGATCCGCCGCTTCGGTTACGACTTCGATCGCGGCCGCCAGGACCTCACGCACCATCCGTTCCAGACGACCTTCGCCTCCGGGGACGTCCGGATCACGACGCGCGTGCGGCAGGACGATCTGACCGACGCGCTCTTCTCGACGCTTCACGAAGCGGGACACGCGCTCTACGAGCAGGGGATCGATCCCGCGTTCGAGGGGACCCCGCTCGCCCACGGAACGTCCGCCGGCGTTCATGAGAGCCAGTCCCGTCTTTGGGAGAACCTCGTGGGCCGAAGCCGTCCGTTCTGGGAACACTTCTACCCGCGGCTCCAGGAGTACTTCCCGAGCCAGCTGGGAACGGTCCCGCTCGACGAGTTCTACCGTGCGGTGAATCGCGTGGAGCGGTCGCTCATCCGGGTCGATTCGGACGAGCTGACGTACAACCTCCACGTCATGCTCCGATTCGATCTCGAGTTGGATCTGCTGGAGGGGAAGCTCGCCGCGAAGGATTTGGCGCGAGCCTGGCGCGAGCGCGTCGAGGCGGATCTCGGCCGCGTCGTCCCGGACGACCGCGACGGCGTGCTCCAGGACGTCCACTGGTACCACGGACCGATCGGCGGCGCGTTCCAGGGCTACACGCTAGGGAACATCCTCTCGGCGCAGTTCTACGACGCGGCGGTGCGGGCGCATCCGGGGATTCCGTCGGAAGTGGGAACGGGCGCGTTCTCCACGCTCCACGGCTGGCTGAAGGAGAACATCTACCGGCACGGCTCCAAGTTCACGACCTCGGAGCTGGTGCGCCGCGTCACCGGCGGCGACCTCACGATCGAGCCGTACCTCGAGTACCTCTGGGGGAAGTATCGGGGCTTGTACGGGCTGAGCGACGCGGAGCGCCCCGCGGGGAGCCGCGTCTAGCGGATCGAAAAGGAGCCGCCGGGCGGGACGCTCCTCGCGTCGTGCTCGGCGGCTCCGCGGATCGGACGCCCTTCGCCGTCGGGACCGCGCCGCCCACCGGGCGGTGGGACGACGGTTACTTCAAGATCGAGATCTTCCCCCGCACGGTCCCTTCCGAAGTCTCCACGGCATAGAAGTAGACGCCGGACGGAAGCATTGCCCCGTTCGGTCCGCGGCCGTCGAGCCGTACCTCGTGCCTCCCGGCCGGGAGGGCCCGAGTCTCGAAGAGCGTCCGCACGAGGCGGCCGCTCGAGTCGAACAGGGTCGCCCGAACCGTCCCCGCCTGGGTCGTCACGAACGACAGGAGTCCGGCCGGGTTGAGCGGATTCGGCGCGACCGACGAGGCCAGCCCGGCGCGCGCCGGATTCGAGGTCGTCTCCACGGCCGTGGAGATCGCGTTGTGGAAGACCAGATTGTCGTAGTAGACGGAGGAGGCCACGTAGGAGGTCGTCGTGCTCGCGAAGCCGATCTGGAGGAGCTGGTTCACCAGGCCCGCGTCGATCGTGATCGAGAGCGAGTAGTGACCCCACGACACGGGAATGCCGGTCATGTCCGCGGTGAGGAAATTGGTCAGCGCGTACCCGGCGCTCGGATCGAGCGTCTTGATGAACGCGATCGCGGTGGAGGGGGGCACGAGATTGCCCAACTTCGCGTCGAACTCGAAGATCCACGTGGTCCCGACGTCCGCGGCGGTGACCGTCATCTCCCGGTAGACGTTCGACTCGATCCACTGCCCGAGAGCGTGGCCGGTGTTGTTGTAGTCGTTGTAGACGCTCAACTGCTGGGCGCCCTGCTCCACGCCCCCCTGGCCGGCATCGACCGCACTGAACGCGTTGCCGCCGTTGGGGGCGGGGAACGGGCCGTAGCCGTAGATGTAGAGGCGGGCCGGCGTGAAGACGTTTCCGTAGACGAGCCAGCCGTCCCGGCTCAAGGCGTCCGGGTCGGCCATGAACAGTCCCTCGAAGTTCTGGATGTAGTTCGAGAGCGCGGCCCGGCTCGTCGCCGGCGCGAGGCAGAGGATGGCCGCGGCCAGGGCCGCCGTGACTCGAAGTCTCATATCGTTCCCCTTTCGTTCCATGATGCCTCGCGATGCAAGGCCGCCGGGGATTCGACGCCGTGGGGCCGGATCGCCCCGCGCCCGTCGCGCCGATCGTCCGTTCACCTGGAACGGTACACTATGTTCGGCTACAGAACAAAGACGAATTTCACTCGGAAACGGCGAGGCCCCGCCCGCTCTCGCGGCCGGGGCCCGCGTCCCGCGCGACCCGCACCCGCCCGGCGGGAGGGGCCGCGAACTTGGTTTCCTACTTCAAGATGGAGAACTGGCCCCTCTCGACTCCCTCCGGGGTCTCCACGCGGTAGAAGTAGACGCCGGACGGAAGGCTCGCGCCCCCCGCGCCCCGGCCGTCGATCTGCACCCGATGCGTCCCCTCGGCGAGATTCCTTCCTTCGAAGAGCGTCCGGACCAGGCGGCCGTTCAAGTCGAACATCCGCACGGAAACCGGTCCCGACTTCGCGATCCGGAATTCGAGCACTCCGGCCGGGTTGAGCGGATTCGGAGCGACGGAAGCGGCCAACTGAGGATTCGGCGGATCGATCAGCTTCACCTCGGCGCTCGTGGCGAACGTCTCGCCCGACCAGAGCGCTCCGGTCAGCTCGAGCGTGCTGGGCCCCACGGGGAGCAGCGCGCGGACGTCGGGATAGCTGAACCGGACCGTCAAGTCCGGAACGAGATCGCCGTCGCGGTCTCCGAAGACGGCGAACTTGGCGTCGGGCGCCACGACGCCGCCGAGACGGAGCGAGGCGACGTCGATGTCCAGGAGATCGAATCCGGTCAGCTCGATGGTGGCCGTCACCCAGGGAGCGCGGCTGTTCGTGTTGAAGTTCCTGGGCTCCACGAAGACGGAGGCCGGCACGTAACGGGCGAAGCCCACGTTGTCGTAGAAGATCCCGGATCCCTGATACCCCGTGGTCGTGCTCGCGAAGCCGTACTGGAGGATCTGGCCCACGAGGCCCGCGTCGATCGTGATCGAAATCGAGTGGCTGCCCCACGAATCGGGAATCGACGTCATGTCCGCCGTGAGGAAGTTGGTCATGGCGTAGCCCGCGTTCGGATCGAGCGTCTTGATGAACGCCAGTGCCGTCGTCGTGCCCGCGATGTTCCCGCGCTTGGCGTCGAACGAGAAGACCCAGATGGCGCCCACGTCGGCGGCGCCGATCGTCGTCTGCCGGAAGACGTTCGCTTCGATGAGATTGCCGACCTGGTGATTGCCGTTGTTGTAGTCGTTGTAGACCACGAGCTGCTGAGCGCCCTGGGCGGGCCCGCCCTGGTTGATGTCGATCCCGCAGAAACCCGCTCCGCCGTTCGGCGCGGGGAAGGGACCGTACCCGTAGATGTAGCCCCACGTCGGCGTGAAGACGTTTCCGAAGACGAGCCAGCCGTCGCCGGCCAGCGCGCCCGGATTCGATTGGACCAGCCCCTCGAAGTCCTGGTGGTAGGAACCGAGATCCGCCCGGGCCGCAGTCGGGGCCAGGCAGAGCATCAGTGCGACGAGGCACAAGGAAGCACGACGCAGCATTTCATTCCCCTTTCGTCGAGGAGACCTCGGAAGGCGGGGCAACCGGCACCCGATGTCTGGACGGCGCCTGCCCCAGGGTGCGCCGCCGCGGAATCACTCCTATGGAAACTCTACACTATGTTCGGGCGCAGAACAAAGATGATCCGCACGGCTCCCCATGGTCCGAAAGTACCGGGGTTCAACCTGGTCGCAGCGACGACTCGGGGACCTCGACTTCGATCCGCGCGACGGCGCCGCTCCTCGAGAGGAGGGCCCGGCTCGTCTCCAGGTCCAACACGAGCCCGCTCCGCGCGGAGGTCGTCTCACCGCGCCGGAAGACCCGGATCGACGCCGCGCCCCGGGTCGATCGGTAGATCACGGGCACCTGGCAGAACGTGAACGCGAGGGAGCCCGCCGGCAGATCGATCGCCCGATGCCCGCCGCCCGGTTCGGGTGCTCGGAACGCGGCGCCGCGAGTCAGGAATTCGCTCCTCCGGAGAAGCGCCGGCCGGAAGCTCACCCGGCCCTCCTCGACCGCCACCCCCAGCTCGCCGAAGCGCGTCAAGATCAGCTCCTTCACCTGTCCCGTCATGCCGGGCTGCTGAGCGCCGGCGTGCGCCGGCGTGTGGGAGTAGGGATCGGTGGGGAAGGCGCCGTACTCCTTCACCGACTTCTCGAATCCAAGACCGCCTCGAATCCGGTCGTAGGCGTCCGCCAAGGCCTCGCGCACGGAGGCCGGCCATCGGTCGCACTCGGCGCCCACGGCCATCTCCTGCACCGCGAGAAGGAGCTTCGCGACCATGTGCCAGTAGACGGAGCCGAGTCCCTCGTAGGCGTACATGGTCCCGGAGCGCCCCGTGAAGGCGCGATGCCGGAAGACGTGCTCGAAGAGATCGAGGACCGGCCGGCGATCCCGGGCCACCGCGTCGGTCCAGCGCTCCAGGAGCGCGAGGCGATCGAGCGCGGAGCCGAGATCGAGGGCGTGCCTCAAGTCGCCCTGGAACCGGCAGACGCCGAGCGCGTCCCGCGCCAAGATCGACCCGTCTCCCGCGTCGAGGAGATCGCGCAGGAGCGGAATCTCCAGCGCCAAACCCTCCGGCACGCGGTTTCGGTCGAGGAAGGAAGGAAGTTCCTTTTCCGGATAGAGCATGAAGCTCTTCTGGTCGGCCCGATAGAGCCGGCTCTCGAAGAGGCGCGCGAGGAGCCCGAGCGCCTCCGGCGGTTCGACCACGCCGGACGCGAGCGCCGCGACCTGGCCCTCGAGCATCTCGTCGAGGGGGTGGACGAAGGCTTCGCGCCGATCGCGCGAGAATTCGAGAACGTTGTAAGAATGATAGAGGCCGTCCTCGCGCCGGTTGCCGCGGATCGCGTGGTCCAGGTGCGCGATCGCCTCGCCGCAGAACGCGACGAGCTCCGCAAGGGGGATCTCCTCGCGCGCGCCCTGGAAGCCGTGGGCGTAGACGCCCGCGCGATAGTCCGAGAAGGCCCGTCCCAGCTCGTCGAGCATCCGCTTCCGATCGCGCGGGCTCCACGCGCCCGCCCCGGGCCGCGGGCGATGCTGGACGAGGATCGCGTGCAGGCGGTGAAGCCAGGCGGCTATTTCGGCTCCGATCGGGACCGGCGCGCGTTCGGCCCCGCCGAGGAGCCGCTCCAGGAAGCGGAGATAGCGCCGCAGATGGAAGAGGGTGACCATGGAGAGCCCGTGGCCGGCCAGCGCGTTGTTGGCGTCGTTCCACTCGGGACGCTGCGTGTTCATCCAGATACCGCCGCCGGGAACGTAGTTGGAGATCTTGGAGAGCGCGGGAACGAGGAGCTTCTCGAGGAGGTTCACGTGGCGGATCGAGCCGTCCGCGTTCTGGAGGAGTCGCCCGTCCGCGCCGATGGACGCGACGCGCGCTTCGATCCGCGAGGCCAGGCCGGCGTCGTAGTCGATGCTGTGGCGCGGATCCTCGACGATCTGGTCGTAGGGCTTCAACCGATAGGGGACCTCGGCGTAGCCGAAGAGGTCGCGTCCGAGGAGCCCCTCGAGCGTCCCGGGAGAAACGCGCGGCATCGCCTCGAGGAACCGCAGGAGATAGACGATCTGGTGATCGCCCCAATAGCCGATCTGCCCCCAGGGCGTGCGAGGATCGGGCACTTCCCACTCGAGCCCGTCGCGCGTGATCCGGTAGGGATTGAATCCGTCCACGGTCGACGCGTTGACGAACGTGGCGACGACGCTCGGGATGAAGTCGGGGAAGCCGTGGCAGAGCGCCTCCCAGTTCTGGAAGATGTCCCTCCAGTTCCCTTCGTAGTGGAGCGCGCGGCTTCCGTCCGGGTTCTTCAGGCGGACGGAGAAGCGGTTCCAGGGGCGGCTCGGGTCCCCGTGACGGCGGCCGAAGCAGAGGGGCAGATACTCGCGGCAGAGCCGCGTCAGATCCTCGTCCCCCCATTCTTGGACCGCGCGGAGGAGTTCCGGCGCGGCGATCGCGCCGGGAAGCGATCGGAGCCGCGCTTCGTGCCGTTCGGCCGCCCGGCGATTCCGCGTGCGGAGGAAGACGACGAGATCGGCGACGGGAACGTCGTGGTTCATCGCGAAGACGCCGCCCCGCATGTTGTTGAAGAGGACGTTCGCGAAATGGTGCGCCGTCGCCTCCGCGTGCTCCGTGAGCTGGAGCCCGTCGGCGCTCGCCACGTTCCGGATCAGGCTCTCCCGGGCCTCGTCGAGGCTCCGCTCGATCGAAGCGCCGAGATCCTCCCCCTCGAGCAGCCGGACGCGAAGCGCGGCGACCTCGACGTGGCTCCGCCCGGCGTCGGCCGCGAGGTGCCACGTCGCGCGCGCTCCCGGCGCGAGATCGAGTGAGGCGGAGGCGAGGTAATGGCCGCGGCGCCCCGTGATCGTGGTCTCCTCGGGGACCGGGTCGCCCCGGCGAAACGCCGCGACGGCCTCCGGCGACAGAGCGATCCGGGCGCCCTCGAGACCGTGGCACCAGACCGTCGTCGCGCGGAGCTCCTCGGCGGCTTCCGCGCGGTCGGTGATCATGGCGGTCAGCGAGTAGATCGCGAGCCGCGTCGCGGGATCGCCGTCCGACCGCTTGTAGGCGTCCACCAGGCAGCTCGAGTGCTGATAGAGGGCCAGCGGCGCCCCGTGGGGCAGGACGTTCCGCAGCCCGTCGAGGAGCGCGACCGTCCGGGCTCCGGCGCCCCGATTCTCGAGCGTCGCGGTCCGGACCCATCCGAACTCGTCGCTGGCGGACCAGCGGTAGCGGAAGCGCAGCCCGAGTCCAACGTGGGCCTCCTCGAAGACCAGCCGGTTGCCGACGACGTTCTTGTAGAGACTCCGCTCGATGAGCGGATCGTCCGCCGCGTCGTGCGCGAAGGGCTGCCAGACGAAGGCCGAGCCGTCGGGGTCCTCCACCCGGACGAGCGTGATCGGCCCGGTGTGGTGGTGCCCGTCGTGGAGCCGGTCGACCGTCTCGGAGGGAAAGATCGCGCCGTCCGGATCCCGCCTTCCGGCGGTGAGGCCGCCCCCCGACGTGACGAACATCCAGAGGTCCGAGTCGCTCGCGACCGTCATCAGGAAGGGCCGGAGCCGGTGATAGCCGGCGATGCGGTAGTACGTCTCGCCGTCGAGCGTCGTGAATCCGCCGGTGGGCTCCGCGGCGCCGCGCGCGGCCGGCGCCTCCGGCGCTCGAGTCGGCGGATGCGTCGCGGCATCGGGGGCGGGCAGGGAAGAGGGTTCCATCGCTCGGCTCACCTCCGGGCCGCCAGGACCCGTTTGGGAGTCCGGTCCGCACGGTAGAGTCCCCAGTGCTTCTCGGCGTCGCCGGGCTCCGGCCCGCCCTTCCAGTTCTCGTCGAAGGCTTCGAACAGGAACGTGAGCACGCCCCTCTCGTTGGCCCACGAGGCGAGCGCGTCGCAATAGGCCGCCTGCTCCTCCTCGCCGACCCGCCAAAGTGGAAGACCGCGAATCGGTTGTGATTGATGAAGAGCCGGTGCGCACTTTGGTCGTTGTCTATCGCAGCGATGCAGGCTCCATTCTTGGTGGAGCGCAAACACCACGCGGCAATCTATGGGTGGCCGGTGATGGGACCGTGCTTAAGCAGACGACCCGGCTGTTTGGTTCACAGATTACGTTCCTGCGCGCGGCCCCGGGTCGAGTCAAACACATTCTTGCGGAGGCCATACATGTCGAAAAACGCATGCGCACACGGCAGCTGTGAAC
>DATIQI010000312.1:0-3010 GCA_035470985.1 Acidobacteriota bacterium | reverse complement strand
GGGCGGGCGCGTGCGGGTCGAGACGCGTCGCGCCAGGGACCACGTGGTGGTCGAACTCGCGCACGATGGCCCGGGACACCCGGGCGAGCTGCTGGAGCAGCTGTTCGTGCCGTTCGCGGCCGGTGGCGCCCGCACCTCGGTCGCGCTCTCGGTGGCCCAGCAGATCGTGCGCGAGCACGGCGGTGAGATCCGCGTGCGCAGCGAGGGCGAGTGGGGATCGGCCGGTAGTCCATCCGGTAGACGTGATCGCCGGAGAGGACGAGGAGATGCTCCGCCTCGCGCTCCGCGACCCGCGCCCAGTTCTGCCAGACGGCATCCGCGGTGCCGCGGTACCAGTCGGACTCCTCCCACGCCTGAAACGGCTGGAGGAGCTCCACGCCGCCGCGCTTGCGATCGAGATCCCACGCGCGGCCGAGCCCGATGTGGTCGCGCAGCGAGAGCGGGCGGTACTGGGTCAGGATCCCGATGTCGAAGATCCCCGAGTTCACGCAATTGGAGAGCGTGAAGTCGATGATCCGGTACTTCCCCCCGAACGGGACCGCGGGCTTCGCGCGCTTCTCGGAGAGGAGGCAGAGGCGGCTCCCGAGCCCGCCGGCCAGGATCATGGCGTAGGAGACGTGGCTCATCGGGGCTCCGATCCGGCCCGGACCACGACGCCCGGCTCCACGTCGCGCTTCCGCAGATCGGTCTCGCGCACGCCCATCTCCACCAGGCTGTTCCGGCCCACGGTGCCGCGCGGCGGGATCTCGGCGCCCTTGCCGATGACGCAGACGCCCGACGCGAGGTCGCGGGGCCATTCGCGGTTCGGAACCACCGGACCGGTTCCGACCACCGCCTCCTCCCCGATCCGGACGTTCTTGTCCACGATGGCGCGGGAGAGCCGCGCGTTCGGGAGGATCCGGGCGTCGTGCATGACGATCGAATCCTCGACCACGGCGCCGGGCGCGACGAAGACGCCCGGAAAGAGAATGGAGCGCCGGACGGTCCCCTCCACGTGCGCGCCGTGCGCCACGAGGCTCCCCGAGACGTCGCCGTCGCCCGCGATGAGGGCCGGAGCGCGGTCCTCCGAGGGCGTGTAGATGAGCCAGTCGGGATCGTGGAGCGTCAGCGACGGCACGGGCCGGAGGAGTTCCATGCTCGCCTCGTAGTAGGCGTCGATCGTGCCGACGTCGCGCCAGTAGTCGGCGTGCGGGTGCGCCACGACGCGAGCGCCCGCGGCGATCATCGGCTGGATCACGTCGCGGACGAGGTCGGGGCCGAGATCCGGCTTGTCGAGCCACGCGGAGAGATCGCGGGCGCGGAAGAGGTAGACCCCCGCCGAGATCGTCTCCCCCGCCGGCGCCTCGGGCTTCTCCACGAGCCCCGTCACGCGCCCGTCCAGGTCGCTCGTGACGTAGCCGTAGCGGTCCGATTCCGCGCTGGGCGGCGCCGTCGTCACGATGGTGAGCGCCGCCCCGGCCGCCTCGTGGTGCTCGATCAGCCGCCCGTAGTCCATCTTGTAGACCAGGTCGCCCGAGAGGACCAGGAAGTGCCGGGCCTGCGCGTCGGCCAGGACGTTCCGGTTCTGCACCAGCGCGTCGGCGGTGCCCCGGTACCAGTTCGTGTGGCGCTGCCGGACGTAGGGCGGCAGGAGCCGAACGCCGCCGTCCCGGCGGTCGAGGTCCCAGGGCTTTCCGATCCCGATGTGGCCCTGCAGGGAGAGGGGCGCGTACTGGGTGAGGATGGCGATGCGGAAGAGGCCCGAGTGCGTGCAGTTGGAGAGCGAGAAGTCGATGACGCGGTACTTCCCGCCGAACGGAAGCGCGGACGCGGTGCGGACCCGGCCGAGCGCGTGCAGCCGTTCACTCCGGCCGCCCGCGAGAATGAGCGTCAGGATCGGCGGGATCACGTCGCGACGAAGCCTCCACCGTCCGGCGCGCGGCGGGGCGCGCGGAAGGCTAGAACGAGTAGGACCCCGAGACGCGGTGGCTCGAGTCGAGATCGCTGTGGTCGAGATACGCGTAGTCGAGCCCGAACTTGCCGAACCGAATGCCGGCCCCCGCCGAGAAGTTCCTGGCGTCGAGACCGGCGCGCAACGCGACCGTCCGTTCCAGCCAGTATTCCACGCCGGGGTGGAACTCGAACGTCACGCCGCCCAGGTGCGCCTGGCTGGCCAGTCGTTCGTCGGAGAATCCGACCTGGACGTCGAGCGCGGCCGTGATCACGTGGCGCCGCCCGCGGAACGCCTTCGACTTCGCCGCGCCGATCCGAAGCGACGGCGCGATGAACTCGCTGGTGCCGGTGTTCCAGAGGATTCGCGTCGTGCTGACGTCGCGCAGCATCGCGCCCGCCGACCAACCGTTCGGTCCGACCCAGAGCGCGGCGGCGTCCAGACCGAATCCGTTCGAGCGGAGGCTGTCACCCAGCCATTGCCGCACGACCTTGAAGGAGCCTCCCACGGAGAAGCCGCGCCGCAACTCGCGCGCGTAGCTCAGGAGGAGGGCGACGTCGTTGTCGCTGTCGAAGACGAAGCGGCTCTCGTCCACGAGGAGCCGGTCCTCGGGGTAGTCGAAGACGCCGTTCCCGTTCTGATCGAGGATCTCGAGTCCCCGCGTGTCGGGAATGTCGTTCACACCGAGCCGGATCAGGGAGACGCCGAGCCCCTGGTTCGGCTTGCCGGGCCCCGTGAGCGGCATCGTGTAGGAGAGGTAGTCGTACTGGACGATGGAGCCGAACTGCTCGGCGTGCATCGCGTGGACCTGGCGCGTCTGCTGCGTCGCGAGTCCGGCCGGATTCCAGAAGGCCGCCGTGCCGTCGTCCGCCAGGCCGGCGAACGCGCTTCCCATGCCGAGCGCGCGCGCCCCGACGCCGATGCGGAGGAACTCGCCCGCGTAGCGGGTGGCCGACGCCTCGCGCGGCGCGGCGGCGGCGAGGGCGACCGCGAGGACGATCGCGAGCGGGCCGGGAAGGTGGCGGTTCGTGCACGCGCACCTTCTGGTAGCGATCGCGCTCCCCCACGGGAGGGTACCCT
>DATIQI010000311.1:0-10891 GCA_035470985.1 Acidobacteriota bacterium | reverse complement strand
CCAGTTCCAGCTGCCGGAACTCGGTCGATTCATCGAGGAGGTTCTCGCCGGAGACCTTCAGGCGAAGCCCCCCCGAGATCCTCCGGCTCATGGTGAGATCGAGTCCGACGGTCGGGTACTCGTAGATGTCGGGGAGGTTGCCGCCGAAGGAGGCGGCGCCGAATTTGGCGAGCCGCTCGCCGAACGTGCTGAGGAGAAGCGTCGCGTCGAAGGCGTCGGCGCCGTAGTAGAGCCCCAGGTTCAGCGAGTAGGTCGACTGACCTTGGAGCGGCGCTTCCCGGAAGACCGGCAGGCCCGCGTCGTCCACCGTGGACTGGACGCGGACATTGGAGCTCACCCGGGCGTAATTCAGGCTCAGCGCCCAGCGGTCGAGGAGCGGTCCCGAGTCCGGGAGCGGCAGCAGGCGGTCCACCGCGTCGTACAGGGTGCGCGCGCCGACCCGCGCCTCCACTTCCACGCCTTCCAGGCGGCCGTCGCGGCCGTTCCGCGGTTTCGTGATGTAGCCGCCGGTGGATCCGAGGACCACGCTTTCGATCGGCTGGTAGAGGGTCTTGTGGAAGAGGCTCACCGCGAAGAGCTCCTTCGAGTCGAGGAAGTACTCCCAGCGGAGGTCGAGGTTCTCGATCGTCGTCGCCTTCAGGTCGGGCGTCCCCTCCTCGGTCTGGCCCGTTTCGTAGTTGTACATGCTGAAGGGGGAGAGTTCCCGAAGCTCGGGCCGCGAGAGCGTCTCGCTGTAGCCGCCGCGGACGTTCATCGTCCCGTTCAGGCGCCAGGTGAGATTGGCGGCGGGGAGGTAGTCGTCCGTGCGGAGCCGCGCGTACGTCGTCGTCGCCGTGGAGACGAAGGGGCTCTTCGATTCCGCGGCCTGATCCGAGACCTCGTACCGGACGCCGGCCGTGAGCGTGAGCGCGGAGAGGATCGGAACGTCCGCCATGACGAACCCGGCGCGCACCGTCTGGGCCGCGCGGTAGGTGTCGTTCTCGCGGGTCCCTTCCGCCAGCTCGAAGTAGCCGGGGCGGATGTTCTCGTCCGCGAGGAGGAGCTCGGGGGGAAGCGATCGGTCGAGCGAGTCGCGTCCCATGGGCTTCAGCTGGAAGCCGAGCCGGCGGAACGAGGAGGTGCGGCGGCGCTCCCGCCACGCGCCGCCCGCCTTCAGCGAGAGTTCGCGCTCGCCGGGAAGGTGGAGCTTCTTCAGGAGATCGCCCGAGGCCGAGCGATCCGTCTCGTTCATGGCGCCGAAGATGCGCGTGATGGGCAGCTCGGTCCTGGTGCGGAGCTTGAAGACGCCGGCGTCCGACTCGTAGACGCTCTCGCGGCGATCCGGCTCGTCCCGGAGCGCCTCGGAGTACGACCCCTTCCAGTTGAAGCCGAGATTCCCGAGCGCCCCGATCACGTGATCGCCGCTCACGACGTTCGAGAAGAGGCCGCGCTGGACATAGTCGAGGCTCGAGATCCGGTTCAGGACGTTCCCGAAGTCGTCGTCCTTGTAGTTCGGACCCTGCATGACGCGGGTGACGTCCTCGGCCTGGCGCGTGTAGAGCGATCGAACGCGCAGCGTCTGGCCGCGGAGCGGCTGGAGCGAGATTCCGGTCAGGGCCCCCCACAGAACCCGCTCCGTGGTCTCGTCCACGTCGTACAGATAGAGCGAGTCGAGGCGGCTCGACGTGCCCGCGTACGCGTTGTTCTCGCGCGCCTGATTGGCGACGCCGTTCGAGAGCGAGAGCGACGCCATCAGCCCCACCGGCACGCCCCGGAGCTTCAGGCTCTGGCCGAACGTCGCGGCGTAGGCGTAGTTGGGACGCGCGCCCTGGCTCCGCGGACTCCAGGTCTTGTTGAACGAGCGGCCCAACTCCTGAAGCTCCGTGCTGGAGAAGCCCTCCCCTCCGAAGAGGCCCTTCGAAGCGATCCGACGGTCGCCCGCCATCTTCCGGAAGAGGTCGGGGTAGTCGCGGGCGCCGTCGTCGAACCCGATGAAATCGAGCCGACCACCCGCGTACCCGACGGGGCGCCGATCGAAATTGTTCACGGAGTAGCCCGTGCTGAAGCTCTGCGTGAACTTCCGCCCGCCCGCGTAGTCCTTCGTCTGGAGCTGGATCACGCCGCCCGCGAACTCGCCGTCCTGGTCGGGCGTGTAGGTCTTCTGGACCGAGATGGCGTCGAGGGTGCCCGCGGGGAAGATGTCGAGCGGCACCACGCGCTTGTTCGGCTCGGGCGTGCCGATACTCGTGCCGTTGACCTGCGTGCTGCTGTAGCGCTCGCCCAGGCCGCGCACGAAGACGTACTTCCCTTCGACCACCGACAGTCCGGTGACGCGCTGGAGCGCTTCGGCGGCGTTGGAGTCGGTGGACTTGGAGATCTGCTCGGCGCTGATGGCGTCGCTGACGAAGGAGGCCTTCTTCCGGTCCTGAAGGGTCGCGGCCTCGGTGGACTTCAGCACCTCGCCCTTCACCTGAACGCCCTTCACCTGGAGCGGGCGCGGCACGAGCGTCACCGAGACCTCGGAGACGGCGCCGGCCGCCACCACGATGTCGTCCTTCACGGTGGGGACGTAGGACTGATAGGAGAGGATCACGCGATACGTGCCCGGGACCACCGCGTGGCGGAACGCGCCCTTTTCGTCGGTGAGCGAACCGGCGACGAGGACCCATTCCGCCCCCGTGGGATCGGGCCGGTAGACCCCCACGCGGGCGTTGGGGAGCGGCTGGCGGTCCTCCTGGTCGAGAACGACGCCGGCGATGACGCCGGTGGAGGCCGCCGGGGTCGCGGGCTGCGGTGGCGTGGCCTGCGGGGGCGTGGCCTGCGGCGGCGGAGCGGCCGGCCGGGGAGCGAGCGAGTCGCCGGCCGCCTGCGCCGCGGCGCTCCCCGCCGCGGCGCCCGCAAGCAGCGCCGCGACGAGGAGGAGTGCCGGGAAGCGAATCACCTATTTCACCATCACGAGTTTGCCGCTCGCCGCCGTGCCGTCTTCCGCGGTCAGGCGGAAGAAGTACTGGCCGGTCGGAAGCGAACGGGAAGGCGTCCACTGGAGGGAGTGCACGCCCTGGCGCATCGGGCCGTTCGCCAGCGTGTCGACGAGGCGGCCCTGGGCGTCGAAGATCTGCGCCCGCACGTCGCGGCGGTCGCCGCTCAGTCCGAACGTGATCTTGGCGGAGCGCTGGATCGGATTCGGGCTGACCGCCACGAAGGAGCGCCCGGGGCCGACGATCGTCTCGGCCGCCGTGACGACCGGCGCGACCAGCGTGCTCGGGATCTTGGCCGGATTCTGCTCGGGGCAGTTGGCGAAGCTCTCGGCGTCGCTGATGTCGAGGCCCGGACCGCGGAAGCCGAGGATGACGCTGTTCACGATCCGCGCCGCGGTGCCGCGGCGAAGATGGATGCCGCGATTGGACGAGCCCGCGCCCGGCGTCGGCGGATTCGTGCCGATCAGGGTCATGTTGGCGATCGCGGGATTCGACCGGAAGGGGGCCGAGTAGTTGAATTCGCTGTTGTCGGCCTCGATGCCCTTGTCGCCGCGGTTCGGGTACATCTGCCCGATGGCGTACTGGATCGATCCGCGCCAGCCGAGCTGCCAGTCGAGCTGGTCGTCGTCGGCCCCGGTGGAGATCAGGTACTTCCCGCGCGCGGTGCCGCCGAACCACTCGAAACCGTCGTCGCTGCCGAGATGGCACTGGATGTACTCGAAGACCGTGGTCCGACCGACCGAGTTCATCGTGAGCGAGTTGAGCTCGTTGTCGACGCTCAGTTCCTTGCCCGAGTACTCGATCCGCATGTAGCGGATCGCGCCGCTGTCGTCGCCGTCGTTCCCGCCGCCGAAGAACCCGGCGCCGCCTTCGCTGACGCAGGAGTCGCCCGCCGCGGTGTTCGCGCAGTTGGCGATCGCCCGGCCGTGGATCACCAGCCCGCCGTTGTCGCCCGGCGCCATGGCGCCCGCGGTGGGATCCTGGTCGCTCGTCAGGACGACGGGGCTGGCCTTCGTGCCGTTCACGAAGATCTTGGCCCCGCGCTCGATCACGAGATAGCCGGTGGTCGCCTTTTCTCCGAAGAGATACGTGCCGGCCGGGATGGTGAGGGTGGTGCCGGCCCCGAAGTTCACCTTGCCGCGGAGGAGGTAGTTGTTCGCCGCGGAGAGGGTCAGGCTCGCATTCTGCGCTCCCTGGAGCAGGACGACGGGTTTCGCGTAGTTGATGTCGGTCCGGCCGAAGCCGCCCGCGTTGTTCGTGTAGAGCCACCCGGACGTCCAATCCTGCGACGGGTCGGCGAAGCGGTAGGGCACCGCGCCGACGTAGTCGGTATTGTCGAACCAGGGATCGAGATCCTTCGCCTCGAGCACGACGACGTCGTTCGAGTACTTCGCGTTCAGGGGGCTCGCCTGCTGCGGATCCCAGCGCGGCGAGGCGATATTGTACGGCGCGACCAGGAGCGGGTCCTTGGTCGTCGTGTTGCGTGTGAACCAGACCGTGGCGAGCTGCGTCACGCTCACCGTGGTCGGCACGGCCACGTCGGTGGTGCACGGGCCGCTGGCCGACGAATACGGTCCGGA
Source organism: Acidobacteriota bacterium (assembly GCA_035470985.1). Classification (GTDB taxonomy): domain Bacteria; phylum Eisenbacteria; class RBG-16-71-46; order SZUA-252; family SZUA-252; genus SZUA-252. The sequence goes on along the minus strand of DATIQI010000311.1, from coordinate 6,354 downwards.
AGAGTTATTGAAGAGCACGTTGCCGTCGAAGAGCAGTCGTTCCGGCGTGCTCGCCGCCCCGGCGGGGTGCGCGATCGCGGCCAGCGCGATCGAGACGGCCAGGATGGTCCGAGTCTGCTTCAGCATGTTGGTCTCCCTTGGGTCGTCGCCCTGGTGGCGCCGGCGGTCGCCGGCCCCCGTCCGTGGTTCCTGACTCGATCCTGCTTCCGGCCGGTGGCGACGCGAGCAGGCTACGGTCGGGACGTAACGATGCTGTTTCAGCGAACGCACGTCGGCGTTACGTCCCGTAACCGTCGCCCGCGGGCGCCTCACCGGCCTCGGTTCCATCGACCTACTTGAGAATCGTGAAGCGCCCGCCGAAGACGCCGTCGGGCGACTCGACGCGGTAGAAGTAGACGCCGGTCGCGAGCCGGGTGCCGCGCGCGTCGCGGCCGTCGATTCGAACGTCGTGGTAGCCCGCCGCGGCGCTCGATCGATCCGCCAGCGTCCGGACGAACCGGCCCTGGGCGTCGTAGAGCGTGACGCGGAGCGTCCCCGCCTTCTCGGTCGTGAAGGTGAGGACCGCGTCGGGATTGAGCGGATTGGGCGAGACGGCGCCCGCCGGCGAGCCGCCCGAGGAGACGACGTCCACCTCGATGGAGCCCGAGAGGAACGCGCCCGAGTTCAGCCGGCCCCGGACTTCGACCGCGACCGTGGTTCGGCCGCCCGGCAGGCTCGCGAAGAGGGTGCGGAGATCGGTCTTCGAGAAGCAGAGCGCCAGGTCCGACAGGCCGTTCTTGTTCGCGTCGCCCGCGAGCGTGGACTTGTCCACGACGGCCGTGATCTCGCCGCCGCCGTACGCCAGTCGGAAGGAGGCGAACTCGAGGTCGAGCGGCCCTCCGTCGGCGCGCTCCAGATAGACGCACCACTCCGGCTTTCCCGAGCCGAGGCGGATCGCCTTGTTGCCGCCGGTGGTGAAGAGCGACGCGTCGAAGATACTCGTGATGTTCGCGACGGTGGCCTCGCTGTCGCTCAGGGGGGGATCGCCGGCGTCGGTGACGGTCAGAACCACGTTCAGGAGCCCGCCGATCGCGTAGGTGTGGCTCACCGTCGCGCCGCTCCCCGTCGTGCCGTCGCCGAAGCTCCAGGAGTAGGCGAGCGCGTTGCCGTCCGGATCCGAGGAGGCCGAACCGTCGAACTCGACGGGAACCCCCTCGACGCCGCTGTAGGGTCCGCCGGCGACCGCCGTGGGCCGGCTGTTGGGCGCATCCACGACCGTGATCCGGGTCGTCGCGCTCCCCGACTGCGTGTTCGAGGCCGTGAAGACGACGGGGTAGACGCCGCTCTGCGTGTAATTCGGGGTCCAGTGGAAGACGCCCGACGCGGATCCCGGAGCCGACGCGAACGTCGCCCCCGGCGGAAGACCGGCCGCCGTCAGGGTCGCGATGGCCTGGCCGTCGGCGTCGGAGGCCGTGACGTCGAACGTGATGGGGACCGCCTCGACGCCCGAGACGGCGGCGGGCGCGGTGACCACCGGCCGGGTCGGATTCACGGTGATCCGCACGATGAGGACCGTGCGGGTGTTGAAGGGGCCCGAGCGCGCGATGAAATCGATGTTGTAGACCGCGTTCTGGAGCGGACCCGGCGTCCAGGAGAAGACGCCCGCCGCGGCCGGCGTGCCGACGCCGGTGGTCGTGAAGATCGCGCCGGCGGGGAGCGCCGTGTTCTGGGTCCCCTGCGCGACGAAGGTGGTGATCGCGTCGCCGTCCGGGTCGGTCGCCGTGACGTTGAAGGTGAGAAGGACGCCCGTGCTCACCGTCTTGTTGCCGGGGTTGCTGATGACGACCGGGTTGTCCTTCGGGCCGACCGTGATCACGGTCGAGGCCGAGCCGCTCTGCGCGGGAGCGCCCGACGCGGCCGTGAAGGTGATCGGGTAGCTTCCCTGCTGCCCGAGCGCCGGCGTCCACGCGAACTCGCCCGACGTCTTCAGCGCGTTCACGACGAAAGTGGCGCCCGCCGGGAGCAGGTCGGCTTCGAGCGAGAGGATCGACTCGCCGTCCGGATCGAAGGCGGTGACGGCGAACGCCGTCTCGAAGAGTTCCGCGGAGAGGACCGCCGCCGGGGCGGAAACCGCGGGGGCCTGGTTCGAGACGAGCGTCAGCTCGGTCGTCGTGGAAGCGCTCTGGCTCCCGTCCGTGACCGTCCAGAGGATCGGATAGACCCCTTCCTCGCCGGTCGGCGGCGTGCCGCTCAGCGTCGCGACGGCCGGGGAGACGCTCGGGGCGTGGCTCAGCGCGAGGCCGGCCGGGGCGCCCGAGGCGGTGATGGTGAGGATGTCGCCGAGATCGGGATCGGTGGCCGTCGCTTGGATGGAGACGAATTCGTTCAGCGAAGCGGTGACGAGCGCCGGCGCGTCGATGACCGGCGGGCTGACGGCAGCGGCGCGCTCGGCGGCGGTCGCCGAGAGCATCTCCGACGCGGAGCCCGGGGCGGCCGCGGCGAGCGCGGGGCGGAGCCCGATGATGGCCGCGACCACGATCGCCGCGGTGATGATGCGAGAACGCATGATGTCTTCCCTCCCCAGGGTGAGCGCGGTCGCGCTCCGTTGCGCGATCCGTTGGCGAGGAGAGAATGGCGGGCGGCCGTGAAGGGCCGGTTACGGCGAGCGGTCTTCCGTGTAACGTGCCGTTACGGGGCGCCGGCGTGGTTCGCCGCGGCGAGTCCCGACGCGATGGCGGCGATCATCTCCCGAACCGACGTCCCCAGCCCGACTTCCACGGCGCGCGAGACGAGGGCGTGGCCGATGGAGAGCTCCGTGAAGGGATAGGCGCGCAGGAGCGCCCCGACGTTCGCGACGTCGAGGCCGTGTCCCGCGTGGACCTCGAGTCCTTCGCGCTCGAACGCGCGCGCGGCGCGGCCGATCCGCTCCAGCTCGGCGGCCGTGGCGGCGCCGGCGGGATCGCGCGCCCACGCGTTGGCGAAGGCGCCGGTGTGGATCTCGACAATCGTCGCGCCCGTCGCGCGCGCGGGCGCGGCGAGCGTTTCGAGGGGATCGAGGAAGAGGCTGACCGGGACCCCCGCGCCCCGAATCCGCGCGATTCCGGCCGACAGGGCGCCGGCCTGGCGGACGACCTCGAGCCCGCCCTCCGTGGTCAGCTCCTGGCGCCGCTCGGGGACCAGCGTCGCGCGGTCGGGTTTCAGGGCGCACGTGATCCCGATCATTTCCTCGGTCAGCGCCATCTCGAGGTTCAAGAGACCCCTCCCCGGGCGGCAGAGGGCGCGAAGGCCGTGGACGTCGCGATCCTGGATGTGGCGGCGATCCTCCCGGAGGTGAACCGTGATTCCGTCGGCGCCCGCGGCCAGCGCCTGATCGGCCGCGCGCACGGGGTCGGGCTGCTGGCCGCCCCGGGCCTGGCGAAGCGTGGCGACGTGATCCACGTTCACGCTCAACTCGCACCTCACGCGTCGTCCTCCCCGGCGGCGCCGTGCCGCGCGTTCCGAATGGTCACAGAATGAGCGCCGAGGCGGGGACCAGCTCCACGCCCCGCTCCTTCAGCGCCGACCGCTCCTGCTCGATCGCGGCCAGCGCGCCGCCGTTCGCGCGGATCGTCACGATCAAGGTCCCCCGCTGGACCGCCGTCTCGATCAGCGCCGCCAGCTTCGTCCGCGCCGAGGCCTGCGACGCCGCGTCGAGCGTCCCGCCGACCGTCGCGGTGCGCGCGCCGATCGTCTCCCCGATCTCCTCCACCACGCTCGGGCCGACGCCGTGGGCGTCGAGGAAGGGGAGGCCGAGCCGCCGCATCTCTCCGAGCACCGCCTTCATCACGTCGGGGTCGTTCACGGCGGCGCTTCCCATTCGGGTCATGACGCCCGTCACCGGCGCGGCGCCCGAGAGGCAGCGCTGCACGCGGTCCTCGATCTCGATCCGCGAGTGGTCGAGGAGAATGGCGTGCTTCCCCGGATCGTTCTGCGGATAGCCGCGCGGCTCCATGGCGAGGAGCGCGAAGACCTCGCGGCTGGTGGCGCGCCAGTCGCGCGCGATCCGCGGCCCTTCCGGGCGGTCGGGACGGACGGCCAGCGTGAAGGGGATGCCGCTCTCGAGATACGCGCGAAGGAGATCGGCGTCGGCCTCCTCCAGGTCGGTGACGACGAACGCGACGCGCGCGCCGGCGTCGGTGATGGTCGGGTTCGGCTCCACGATGATGGCGTGCGTCACGTGGTCGCCGTATCCGACCCTTAGATCGAGCGAGATCCCGGCGAGCGGCGCGGGCTTCTCGGCGCCGTGGAGGACGTGGCCTCCGAGCGCGCGGATCGCCTGGGTGATGGCGTCGTTGACGCGGTAGAGCGACGTGCGCGGCGAGACCTGGACCCGCCACCGAACGGGGGCGCGTCCCGCGCCGGCGACGCTCGCGGCGCCCGGGCGCTCGTCGATCTGGTGCCGCGTGACCCCGATCTCCTCCAGCGCACCGCGCAGCGTCCGGCTGGTGAGCCGGTTGATCGCGGCGGGGTCGCCCGCGCGGACGATGCGGAGATACTCCGATTCGGCGCGGAGGCGGAAGCGGTCCCAGTCCGACTCGATGAAGATGGCCGTGGGGCGGTCACCCGCTTCCGCGTCGAGCGTGTCGGACGCGGCGCCCGCCGCGAGCGCGCCGGCGCGCTTCGGAGCGGCCGGCCCGTCGCTCTCGTGGAGGCGCGGGCGGTTCTGCGCGACGATCGCGACCACGCCGATCAGGATCACGGCGAGACCGATCACGATCCCCTTCGAGGGGGCTTTCCCTCGACGGGAGGATTTCTTGCGGGTACGGGCCAAGGCGTCGCCGGGACAGGGGTGGAACGGCGCGCGAGCGCGCGGGAGACGACGCGGCGGATTCTAGGTCAGTTCGGGGAGCCGGTCCACCGGGCGCTCGTTCGAGGGGTCCGGCCCGTTCGGCCGAAGGACGGGCGCCCGAGCGCCGCCGTCAAATCGGCGGGGGATTCGTGACGATCTCGCTCCAGCGAATGATGGTCCACGTGGTGTCGCCGGGCGCGTTCTGGTACGGCTTGAAGACGTAGGTGAGCGCCTGGTTGGACGACTCGAACGTGCTCGCCCCGATGTCGTCCACGCGAATCGTCGCGAAGTTGATCTGGATCTGCGCCCATTCGGGCGGATCGGCGGCATCGGCCGGCGTCCGCTGCCAGGTGGTCTGGTTTCCGAAGTCGAGCTGGACGCTCACGATGTCTGGATCGAGCTTCAGGCGGCCGACGTGGCGCACTTCGTCCACCTTCGTGAAGCTGAAGTTCCCGACGATTCCAGAGGGATCGACGGAGCCGCCTGTGTACTCGACGTCGTAGACGTCGGCGGTCTTCAGCGAATCGCGGCGCTCGTACGCTTGGAGCATGGTCAGGAGGGTCGCTTCGGGCGCGAACTGGCCCGCGTATTCGAACGGGATGTCGGGCTTGGGGGGCTTCTGCTCGGGGCTGAAAAGGCACCCCTGGGCGGCGAGCGTGGCGAGGACGGCGAGGAGCGTGACGGGGCGGAGCCCTTGGATATGCCTCATAACAACCACCAATTATGCCAGAGTCGGTGCGGGCGAGAAAGGGCCGTCCGAGGCTCAGATCCCGGAGCGGAACGCTCCACGTAGAAAACCCCAGGTGCGGGTCGTGGTTCCACCCGGATCGCGCCGGTCCACCCAATCGGTTACCTGCCATAGACCTGCGTTCGATCGGCGGATCGTGATCTCGGCGATTCCCTGGAAGAGGGTGTCGGGGATCGCGGCCCCTTTGAACTCGATCTCGTACGTGTAGCGGCGGACCTCGGCGTCGTCTCCCGGGCTCACCACCAAGGTGTCCGTGTAGCGGAGCCCGAACGAGGTCGCCCCGCTCACCAGATTCTGGGTCACCTGCCGCTCGACGAGCTTCGTCCAGTTCTTGTACAGGTCGGCCGGCGCCTCGGTGGAATCGGCCGGGTCGGGGTGAAACGCGAAGCCGGTCTCGTCCAGGGTGGTGAGATAGCAGCTCAGACCGTCCCCGCGCCCGTACGAGCGGAGGATGTTCGTGAAGACGTTCTCCTTGTCGCCGAGGGACAGGCAGGGGAAGAAGTTGCTGCCGGGGTCGTTCGGCTTGCGCGCCTCGAAGAGATCGCACGCCGCGCCCCCGGCGGCGAGTCCGAGCAGAAGGCACGCGGCGAGCGCCCGCCTCAGAAATCCTTCTGGAACGACACGGCCGCGAGCCAATGTTCCTCCCGATTGATCGAAGGCCCGCCGGTCGACAGATTCTGGTACCGGCTCTCCCGGCGAATGGCGCCGCTGAGACCCCCGCCGCCCCAGATGGTCCGGTTCACTTCCAGCCCGAGACTCAGGTTCCACTGCTCGGTTCCGCGGGTCGTCTTGTTGAGGA
>DATIQI010000310.1:0-16235 GCA_035470985.1 Acidobacteriota bacterium | reverse complement strand
TGATGGTCCGCGCGCTTGGAAGTTCCAGTCTTGGAACGAAGTGGAAGCGCCTCACGGGAGGATCTTCATGCCATTGGTGATCGGAATTCCGGCCGAAACGGCGGCCGATGAGAAGCGCGTCGCCACCGTCCCCGAGGTCGTCGAGAAGCTGATCAAGCTCGGCTTCGCGGTGGCGGTCGAGAGCGGCGCGGGCGCCGCGGCCAATTGCGGCGACGACACCTACCGCGCCGCGGGCGCCGAGGTGGTCGAGGGCGCGGCCGCGCTCTGGGCGAAGTCCGACGTCGTCTTCAAGGTGCGCGCGCCGTCCGCCGAGGAGATCGGCCTGATGCGCGAGGGGACCACGCTGGTCTCCTTCATCTGGCCGGCGCAGAACCCCGACTTGATGAAGCGGCTCGCCGAGAGGAAGGCGACGGTGCTCGCGATGGACAGCGTGCCGCGGATCTCCCGCGCGCAGAAGCTCGACGCGCTCTCCTCCATGGCCAACATCGCCGGCTACCGCGCCGTGATCGAGGCGGCGCACCACTTCGGACGCTTCTTCACCGGGCAGATCACCGCCGCCGGCAAGGTGCCTCCCGCGAAGGTCTTCGTCATCGGCGCCGGCGTGGCGGGCCTCGCGGCCATCGGCACCGCGTCGGGCCTCGGCGCCATCGTGCGCGCGAACGACACGCGCCCGGAGGTCGCCGATCAAGTCGTCTCCATGGGCGGCGAGTTCGTCACCGTGGACTACGAGGAAGAAGGCTCCGGGGTCGGCGGCTACGCCAAGGTCATGAGCGAGGGGTTTCAGAAGGCGCAGCGCGAGGTCTTCGCCAAGCAGGCCAAGGACGTCGACATCATCGTCACGACCGCGCTCATCCCCGGCAAGCCCGCGCCGCGCTTGATCACGGCGGAGATGGTCGCGTCCATGAAGCCGGGAAGCGTCATCGTCGACATGGCCGCCGAGCAGGGCGGCAATTGCGAGCTGACCGAGCCCGGCCGCGTCGTCGTGAAGCACGGCGTGACGATCATCGGCTACTCCGATCTGCCGAGCCGCCTCGCGAAGCAGGCGAGCACGCTCTACGCGACGAATCTCCTCCGGCTCACCGAGGAACTCTGCAAGACGAAGGACGGAGTCCTGAACGTCGACATGGACGACGAGGTCATTCGCGGGACGACCGTGGTCAAGGATGGCGCGATCACCTGGCCGCCGCCCGCGCCCAAGCTCTCCGCCGCGCCCGCCGCCCCGGCCAAGCCCGCCGCGGCGGCGCCCGCCGAGAAGCCGAAGGGTCACGGCCACGGCGCGAGCGCGCCGGCGTCGCCCGTCCGCACCGCCGTCATGTTCGCCGCGGCGGCCGCCCTCTTCTGGTTCATCGGGGCGAACGCGCCGGCGGCCTTCCTCTCCCACTTCACCGTCTTCGTCCTGGCCTGCTTCGTCGGCTACATGGTGGTCTGGAACGTCACGCCGGCGCTCCATACGCCCCTGATGAGCGTCACCAACGCCATCTCCAGCATCATCGCGATCGGCGCCCTCGTGCAGGTCGCGCCGCCCCTGATGGAGGGAGCGGCCGGCGGTGATCGGCCCGCGACCTGGATCCTGGGCCTCGCGGTGGTGAGCATCGCGCTCGTGACGATCAACATGTTCGGCGGATTCGCGGTCACCCGCCGCATGCTCGAAATGTTCCGGAAATAGGGGGTAGACCCATAATGTCTGCGAGTCTGGCAACCGTCTCCTACATCGCGGCCACCATTCTCTTCATCCTCAGTCTCGGGGGCCTCTCCCACCCCGAGTCCTCGCGGCGCGGCAATCTGTACGGCATCATCGGCATGGCCCTCGCGGTGCTCGCCACGATCTTCGGGCCCCAGGTGACTCCGGCCGGTTATGCCTGGATCGTCGGCGCGATGGCGATCGGCGCCACGATCGGGCTCTACGCCGCGCGCGTCGTGCGGATGACCCAGATGCCCGAGCTGGTCGCGCTGATGCATAGCCTGGTGGGCGTCGCGGCCGTGCTGGTCGGCTTCGCCAACTACATCGACCCCGCGGCCTCCGCGCACTTCGTCGGCGCGGAGAAGACGATCCACGAGATCGAGATCTACATCGGGATTCTGATCGGCGCGGTGACCTTCTCGGGCTCCCTGATCGCGTTCGGCAAGCTGGCGGGCAAGATCAGCGGCAAGCCGGTCATCCTCCCCGGGCGCCACTTCCTGAACCTCGCCGGCCTCCTCGCGGTGATCTGGTTCGGGGGCGCCTTCATCAACGCGCACGACATCGCCCAGGGCATGATGCCCCTCTACGTGATGACCGCCATCGCGCTCCTCTTCGGCGTCCACATGGTGATGGCGATCGGAGGGGCCGACATGCCGGTCGTGGTGTCGATGCTGAACAGCTACTCCGGATGGGCGGCCGCGGCGACCGGGTTCATGCTCTCGAACGACCTTCTGATCGTCACCGGAGCCCTCGTCGGCTCGAGCGGCGCCATCCTCTCCTACATCATGTGCCGCGCCATGAATCGCAAGTTCCTCTCCGTGATCGCCGGCGGATTCGGCACCGAGGGGAGCGCGGCGCCGGCCGCGAGCGGGGCCGCGCCGGCGGGCGAAGTCACCCCCATCAGCGCGCCCGAGACCGCCGACCTGCTCCGCGAATCGAAGAACGTCATCATCGTGCCGGGGTACGGCATGGCGGTCGCCCAGGCCCAGCACACGGTCTACGAGATCACGAAGTTCCTCCGCGACAAGGGGGTCAACGTCCGCTTCGGGATCCATCCGGTCGCGGGCCGGATGCCGGGCCACATGAACGTGCTCCTGGCCGAGGCGAAGGTCCCCTACGACATCGTCCTCGAGATGGACGAGTTGAACGGGGACTTCCCGAGCACCGACGTCGCGATGGTGATCGGCGCCAACGACATCGTGAATCCCGGGGCGGAGGACGACCCGACCAGCCCCATCGCCGGGATGCCGGTCCTGCAGGTGTGGAAGGCGAAGACTTCGATCGTGATGAAGCGGAGCATGGCGTCGGGCTACGCCGGAGTGGACAACCCGCTTTTCTACAAGGACAACAACCGGATGCTCTTCGGCGACGCGAAGAAGATGCTCGACGAGGTGCTGGCCGCGCTCAGGAGCTGAGCGCGGGGCGGACGCGGATCCCGTCCTTCAACCGTTCGTCGGGGTGAAGGATCACCCGCTCCCCCGCGGAGAGCCCCGACTCGATCTGCACCTCTCGGACTCCGCGGCGCGCCACCGCGACCGGTCGCAGATTCGCCCTCCCCTTCTCCACGACGTAGACCGCCCAAGCGGAATCGGCCGGAACGAGCGCGGTCGCGGGGATCTTGAGGACGCGTTCCGCTTCCCAGAGCACGATGCTCACGTCCAGTTCGAAGCGGTCTCCGAGTCCGAGATTCTCCGGCAGTCCGTTCCCGACCACGTTGACCCTCTGCTCCTCGACACCGAGCGGCGAGAGCTTCGTGAAGGCGGACGGCTCCACGCGGTCCACCCGAGCCCGAACGGGTTCACGCCCGGGGATCCGCACGATCATGGGCATCCCCGGCACGATGGCCGTCGCGTCGCGTGACAGGACGTCGCTCACGATCTCGAGCGTCCGCGGATCTCCGATCTCGATGAGGGGCGTGCCGGCCGGGACGACCCGATCGTGCTCCTCGAACATCCGGAGAACGCGTCCCGCCATCGGCGAGCGGAGCGTGATCGCGGACGCGCGGCCCTTCCCTTCCGAATCGGACTCGACGAGCGCGGATCGCGCCCGCCGCTCCTCCTGCGCCGCCGCGGTCTCACGGGCACGCGCGGCCGCCAGCGCCGCCTCGCCCGTCCGGTCCGCGGCCACGGCCGCTTCCAGCTCCCGCCGCGAGATCGTTCCGGATTCCGCGAGTCGCTCCGCCCGTTCGCGGTTGCGGTGCGCCTCATCGTGGGCGACCACCGACTCTTCGACCACGGAGCGCGCGGCTCGCCGCAGCGCCTGCGCGCTCGCCAGGGCCGCCTGGGCCTCGGCGCGCGTTCGCGGATCGAGCGGCGCCGGGCGCAGCACTCCGACCACCGCCCCCGCCGAGACCGAGTCGCCGGCCCGCAGGAGGCTCTCCGTGAGCCGCCCGCTGACGGGCGCGGCGATCACCACGTGGCGCACCACGCGTGTCAGCCCATCCTCGTCCACCGTCACTTGAAGCGGTCCGACGCCCGCCGCCGCGGTCTCGACGGCGAACGATTGGGGCCGAAGCGACCAGAGCACCAGGAGCAGGACCGCCACGCCCGCTCCGATCCACCCCATCCGTGTTCGACTCAAATGCATGGACTCACTCCCGGGTCTTCAGCACCGCCATGAGATCGAGGCGGTCGATGCGCCGGCGGACCAGCAGCGCGGACAGCGCGGCCGCCAGGGTCACGATGCCGGCGCCCATGATATAGGTTCCTGCCTTCACGACGACGGGGATCCGGTAGAGATCGGATTCGAAGGCCATCCCGATCAGGACGCTGAGTCCCCAGGCCGTCAGGAAGGAGAGCGGCAGGGCGAGCACGATGAGGATGCCCTGCTCCCCCAGCAGCATCCACGCCACCTCGCGCCGCGTGAAGCCGAGGACCCGCAGGCTCGCCAGTTCCCTCCCCCGTTCCGACAGAGCCACGCGCGCGCTGTTGTATACGATGCCCAGGGCGATCACGCACGCGAAGACCAGGGTCACGGCGAGCGAGATGCCGAAGCTCTCCCGGATCGTCTCGTCGAAGCTCTCGATGGCGACTTCGCGGACGCCCACCCCGCTCACCGCCGGCAGCCGCTTCAGCGCCGGATAGAGACGATCGGTCAGGCGTGGATCGGTCCGGAGGGAGGCTCCGGAATAGACGCGGTCTCCCCCTTCCATCGCGCGGAGCGCGTCGAGCGAGACGTACGCCGACGTGCCGAGCGCTTCCTCGGCCGTCCCGGCCACCACCAGGGTGCGCGTCGGGCGAGCGCCCTCCAGGAGTTCCACCGAGACGCGGTCTCCGCGTCCCACCCCCAACCTCCGAGCCAGAGTCGCCGAAAGAAGCAGGCCCTCGGACGGAATGGGGGTCACGCGGCCCCGCAAGTCGACGACGCGCCGGAGTTCCGCGTCGGGAGCGAGCCCGTACAGGACCGTGCGCTCCGTCCCGCGTCCGGCGCGCAGGCGCACGGGTATCGCACGGAACCCCTCGACGCCGATCACACCCGGCAGGCGCCGGAGCGCGGGGAGCGCCGAAGCGTGACGCGCTTCGCGGAACAGGACCGTCACGTCCGCGCGATCGGAACCGTAGAACTGCAGCACCTTCATATAGGTCAAGTCGTCGTACAAGGACTGGACGAGGATGACCAATCCACCCGCGAGCGCGAGCCCGACGATGCTGAACAGGGTCCGCGCGGGGCGCCGCTCGAGGTTTCGACCGATGATCCGACCCTGGGGTGACGGCTTCGAGCGCGACGCAAGCCGTTCGAGGATCCCGTGGTGGAACCTCGCGGGAGCCTCGGGCTGCATGGCGACGGCGGGCGGCAGCGAGACGCCGCGAGCGACCGAGCTCAGCGAGCCCGCCACGCCCGCGACGACGCCGACCGCGGCCGCGGCCGCCACGATCGACCCATCGGGCACGAACGTCGCGGAAGGAAACTGGAAGAACCGCGTGTAGACACCCGCCAGCAGATCCGCGAGATAGAGGCCCAGCGCGCTCCCCAGAACGACTCCGGCGGCGAGCGGAATCAGCGCGAGTTCGAAGTAATGCATCCCGATCGCGGCGTTGCCGTAGCCGAAGGCCTTCAGAGTCGCGATCTGGTCCCGTTGCGTCCCGACGAGGCGCGAGAGCACCAGGTTCAGCAGAAACGCGGTAACGGCCAGGAAGATGGCGGGGAGGATCGTGCTCGTGACCTGCGTTTCGTCGATCTCGCCGTCGACGAACTGATTGGAGATCTGATCCTCGCGGCCGAACGCGCCGATCCCTCCGTAACGCTCGATCGCGCGATCCACGTCCAGCAACACTTGGGCCTGGAACGCTCCCGGCGCCACGCGGACGGCGAGATCGTTGAACGCCCCCTGCAGGTCGAACGCGGTTTCCAGCGCCTCCCGCCCCATCCAGAGGACTCCGAATCGCCGGTTGTCGGGGAAGAGACTGGCGCCCCCGATCTCGTAGACGTACTCCGGAGAGAGCCCGGTGCCCACGATCCGGAGCGATTGCCAGCGGCCGTTCAGCACCGCGCCCACGGAGTCGCCGGGCCGCAGACCGTTGGCGCGGGCAAAGGCCCGGCTCGCCACGACCTCGTCCGTTCGGTCGGCCGCGGGCCACCGTCCCGAGGTCAGGTGGACTTCGTTGAGCGACGGCGCGCGAGGCACGGGCACGGACACCAATCGGACCACGGCCGGTTCGGCGAGCCCGGGAACGTCGGCCACGACCTCGAACACGATCCGATCGTCGACGGTCGCCACCCCCGGCAGGGTCGCGACCTCGCGGGCCGCGCGAGACGGAGCCCGCCGCACCTGCGCGAAGATGTCGGCGAAACGGTACTCCGCGTAGTAGCGGTCGCGCGAGTCGCGCAGGAAACCGTTCATGCTGCGCATCGTGACGAACAGAGCGATGCCGCAGGTGACGACGGCGATGATGGCGGCCAGTTGCCCCCGATAGTGCCAGGCGTCGCGCCAGAGTTTCCGGCGGAGCGGGTGCATTCTCACCACTCCACCTCCCGCGGAGCCCGCTTCACCGCATTCCGGATCTCTTCGACGATGCGCCCGCTCCGCATTCGGAGAACACGGTCGGCGATCCGCGCGATCGGCACGTTGTGGGTGATGACGACGGTCGTCGTCCCGAGCGCCGCGTTCACGGCGGTCAGCGCCTCCAGGACCACGCGGCCCGTCTCCGCGTCCAGCGCGCCCGTCGGCTCGTCGCAGAGGAGCACGTCGGGCCGCTTGGCGATCGCCCGCGCGATCGCCACCCTCTGCTGCTCGCCGCCCGAGAGCTGAGCCGGGAAGTGGTCGAGCCGCTCGCCCAGCCCGACGTTTCGCAGCGCCTCGTCGGCCGGCATCGGGCTCGGGGCGATCTCGGTCACCAGCTGGACGTTCTCGCACGCCGTGAGGCTCGGGATCAGGTTGTAGAACTGGAACACGAAACCGACATGCTCGCGGCGATATTGGGTCAGATCCCGTTCGCTCGCCCCCACCAGCCGATGCTCGCGAAACCGCACCGTGCCGCTCGTCGGGGCATCGAGCCCGCCGAGGATGTTGAGAAGCGTCGACTTCCCGCTGCCGGAAGGGCCGAGGATGACGACGAACTCCCCGGGATAGAGGTCGAGGTCGACGCCCTGGAGCGCCGGCACGTCCACGTCCCCCATCCGGTAGATCTTCGTGAGATCCCGGGCGTGGAACAGGGCGCCGGGTTTCTCCGTCACCGTTCGTTGGTCGTCGCTCACGTCGGCCGCGGCTTTCGTAGCGGATCACCCATGGACCGGAGCGTAGCGGACGAGCGCTCCGGCTGGAAGAAATTGCCGGAGCGGACGAAACGAGCCGCCGCCCCGCGTGCGAATCGGTTCGATGGTGTACGCCCCCGCTCGCCGGATCCCCGCAATGCTTCGCGCCGGGTCCGCCAAGTTCAATCGAGTCCTCCAATTCGAACGATGCGCCCGGACTGGTACTCGCTCTGCTACGTGGGGCGATGGCTTCGTCGGCCATCGGAGGGAGGGTGGCGCCACCAAAAGGGGCAGACGATGAGAAGCAAGTGGGAAGACCCCGCGGGAGAGGATCTGGACGCTCCCGCCACGCTGACGATACGAGAGGTGGAGGCGCTTCGGCGCCGGGCCGGGTTCGGCGTCATGGGCGTGCTGCTGGCGCTCGTCGCCGTCGCCGGGCTCGGCTGGACCCTCTTCGCCGGACCCGAAGGGCTCGCGCAGATCCAAAACCTGAAAACTCGGGTCCTCCCGATCGATGCCGCGGGGGAGGATCCCGGGAGCACACGAAACGAGCCCCCGACGCCGGCGCCCGTCCCATCGAGCGACACGGCGGCGATTCAGGAGTCGGCCCTCGACAGCACGAACGCCGTGGCGCCTGCGTCCGAATCGTCCGTGGAATCAGGGGCCGGCGATCGGCTCGCGACGAAGACGCGGACCCGGTAGGGCTTCATCGGACACGGCCGGGGCGGAGCCTCGGCCCGCGGCGCCCGGGACCGTCGGCGATCGCCCCCGCCGGCGGTCACCGTCGCGCCGACGGCATCATGCCGCGATGTCGTAGACCGCCTTACGAAGGGCGACGTCCCGCGGGTCGCCGGTGAGCGCCGTCCCCATCTGGTTCGTGACGTACGCGTACCCGATTCCGTTCTTCGGATCGGCGAAGCCGAGCGAGCCGCCCGATCCGGGCGAGCCATAGGAGCCCTCGCACCCGAACGGCCAGACCGCGCTCGGTTTCATGAAGCCGAGCGAAAACTGCACCTCGCCGGTCAGCGCCTCGTCGTAGAAGCCGTGCGCCGCGGGTATCGCCGGCGCCGACAGGAGCTCCAAGGTCTCCGGACGAAGCCGCAGCTCTTCCCCGCCGGACGCGAACACGCCGTACGCCCTCGCCATCGCGCGGGCCGTGCCGACGCCTCCGCCGGACGGCACCTCGAGGTCGCGGGCATAGATGCGCCGCTCGTCGAAAGGCAGCTCGGACCCCTCGAGTGCCCGGCTGATGTTGGAGCGGCGGTTGAAGGCCTGTAGCGCGAACTGGACTCCGAACCCGCGCAGCATCGCGATCAGGTTGGGCCTCGAAATGGTCGCCAGCCTCGCGTCCGGAATGGACTCGGGCAGTCGTATGTAGAAGTCGAGACCCAAGGGCGTCGCGATTTCTTCCCGGAAGAACCGGCCCAGAGTGCGATGCCGGGGATCGATCCGGCGCAGGATCTCGCCCTCGTAGTAGCCCAGGGTGATGGCGTGGTAGGCCTGCCGCGTGCCGGGCTCCCACGCGGGTTTCTGTCGGGCCAGGACGATCGCGAGGCGGTCGAGGTCGGCGACCACGCTCCGGTCCAGCTTCTCATCGAGGGCGAAGAGACCCGCCTGGTGCGCGAGGAGCTGGCGGACCGTGATCGCCCGCTTCCCGTTCTGCGCGAACCCCGGCCAGTACGCGGCGACGCGCTCCTCGTAGTCGAGCCAGCCGCGTGAATGGGCCACCGCCAGCGTCATCGCGGCGAGGCCCTTGGTCGCCGAGTGGACGACCACCATGGAGTTCTCCTCCCACGGATCGCCGGTTTCCTTGTTCCGCACGCCGCCCCAGAGGTCGACGACCTTCTCGCCCCTTCGGTAGACGCAGCAGGCGCCGCCCAATTCGTGCCGTTGTGTGAAGTTCTCCTCGAACGCGTCCCGTACGGGCTCGAAGCCCGGGCTCACGCACCCCTCGATGTGGAGGCTGGTCGCAGTGGCCATGGTCGTTGCTCCTCGTCTCAAGCCGCCCGGATCGGCGGCGATCGTCGTGAGAGGTCGGCTGTCGGTGTGGTCGTGGACCCACGCCCTGAGCAGACTGAAGGCCGGTAGCTGGAACCGAGGGTCCGCCGAATACCCGGCGACGGATAGGGCTCCCTCGGTAGTACGGCGGCTACTTCGTCTCCGGCTCCTGGATCGGGTGCTTCACCGAGCCGGAGTAGAACACGTCGCACGGACCGGTGGGGAGGAGATCCTTCGCCTTCTTGAGCGCCGAGACCAAGGGCCCGGCCAGCGACGTCAAGACATGCGGCTTGTCCACGTCCGGTTTCTCGAAGGAGCCGCGAATCGTCTGCCGGAGCTTCGAGCACCCCTCCTCGTCCACGACGGCGAGGGTCAAGTCGTCGAAACGCCGGCCGACGAAATCGAGCCCTCCCTGCACCGCGAGCCGGTTCTCGGCGGTCGTCAGGGCCACGTCCTTGGCGCGCACGACGCCGCGCGCGACCGTCCAGTCGGAGACCACGGTCCCGAGTTTCGTGGTTCCGCCCGTTCCCTGGAAGAGACTGGCGAAGCTGTACCCCTTCGTGACCGCCAGGCCCAGGGGCCCCGTGAGAAACACCGCGCCCACGTCCACGAGATTAAAGTTCTGGCTGGCTTCGAATCGGGAGATGGCCCCGTCGAGGTCGTGGCTCAGGAGCTTCAGATCCCGTCCCCGCAAGGAGAGTTCTCCCGCGGCGGTTTCGACCACCCGGTCCCAGCGTTCCCCCTGCATCGAGAGATCCATCGAGAAGCTCATCTCGCCTTCGGCGGCCTTGACCGGCGACAGGATCGTCAGGGACTCCTCGATTCGGAAGTTCGCCAGGGTTCCGCGGACTCGGTAGCTCGCGACGCTGTCCGTGAACTCGGCTCGCACGCTCCCCTTCCCCTGCCCGCCGAAGAGTCTCATCGTGATCGGATCCGCCACGATGACGCCGTCCTTCCCCTCGATGAGCATCTGCAGAGCCGACTCGGAGTGCGACTCCGTCCGGATCTCGGCGCAGGCGAGCCTCGCCCGGAACGAGAGTCCCCTCGGATCGAGTCGGCTCCCTCCGCCCGCGAGTCGGATACGCCCCAGCGCGAGACGGATGCCGGAGGCCTCGATCGTTCGGCCGGACCGCCGATCCGCGTAGCGGAGCTCGCCGTCCGTCAGCTTCACGCTTCCCCCGTGCAACCCTCCGAGCAGCGCGACGGCCCGTTTCAGTCGTCCGACGTTCAGAGCCCCGGTGGAGTCCCGCTCGACGGAGATTCTGGGCTGCGTCAGCTCGATCCGATTCGGTCGGAGCTCTCCGCGGAGCAGCGGAAGAATCCTGAAATAGAGCCGGGCGCTTCGTGCGGACGCGACGTCCTCCCCCCGCGAACCGAGGATGCGCCCGCGCTCCAACGTGAGATGGAAGCCGGGGACGAGTCCGAATCCGAGCCTCCCGTCAATGCGGACGTCCATTCCGAGGGATTCGGTCGCCGCGGCTTCCAGCTCGGGCTTGAATCGGTCGGCGTTCACGAACAGAGGCGCCGTCGCCGCGAGGAGGACGAGGAGCCCGGCGACTCCCCCGGCCGCAATGAGGACGGGCTTCAGTTTTCGCGACATCGGAAAGACCTCCCTATGGGCCGCGTGGATCGGGACACGTGCGGGGCCCCTTCACCGCTCCGCGGCGGAGTGGTTCCTCTGAATCTGGGCCGCCTCGATGTACAGATTCGGGTCGGCCCCGAAGACGTCGGCCAGCGCGGCCGGCACGTCGTCGGGGGCGAGTTCGATCGTGTCGATCCCCGCGGGCCGGTACCGGGTCAGCGTCCCCTGCCGCAACGACGTGTAGACGCCTCCCACGTCGCGCGCGTACGCCAGCCTGTGGAGAAAGCTCTGTGGCGCCGACCAGTCGTTCGCCGCCGCGATGAAGCCGCGGAGTTCCTCGAGCCGGCGCGGCGTCGGGTCGAGCTTCTTCGACGGGCCGGGGTTCCGGGCCACGAAGATGCCGTCCTCTCGAACGCTGAAGTCGAACGTCTCCCGGTGCGTTTCGAGCGAGAAGGACTCGAAGAGAGGGTAGGCCCGGTAGAGGGGCGCGGCGTAACCGACATCGGCGTAATAGGGCCCCTCCGGCAGCTCGACACGGACGCAACAGTGCCCCGGATCCATATAGAGGAGCGACGCGTCGAAGCCGAGATCGCGGAGGAGGGCGTGAAGCCCTCGGGCGAGCGTCCAGCAGAGTCCGCCGGCGCCACGCGTGACGATCCGCTCGACGTACGCCTCGATCGGCGGCATGAAGTCGCCCCGCCGGAGCCCGGGCTCGTAGTCGAGGAGCTTGGTGAACGTCTCGAACGGGACCCGGAGCTGGTGCTCGCGGACGATCCGGTGGAGATAGTCGAGCGTGGGCGCCTCGCGGCCCAGGCCGAGGTGGTCCAGGAAGCGATCGAAGACCGGCCGGGTCATCGCCGTCCGGAGCCCTCGAAACCCTCGAGCACGTCGCACGCGTTCACGCCCAGGTCGCGCGCCGCGTAGCCGCCCTCGAGCACGAAGAGGGCCGGCAGCCCCAACCGCGCGAGGCGGGCGCCGACGCGGTGGAAATCTCCCGTCTGCAGCGTGAAGTGCGAAATCGGGTCGCCGGCGGACGTGTCGAGTCCGAGCGAGACGACGAGCGCGCCGGCCCCGTGCTCGCCGATCCGCGCGCACGCTGCGTCCAGCGCCCCGAACCAGTCGTCGGCCGGTGCGCCGGAGGGCAGGGGTAGATTCAAATTGAAGCCTTCGCCCGGACCCTCCCCCCTCTCGTCGGCGTGCCCTAGGAAGAATGGGTACTCCGTGCGCGGATCTCCGTGGACGCTGACGAACAGGACGTCGGCGCGGGAGTAGAAGATGCTCTGCGTGCCGTTCCCGTGGTGATAGTCGATGTCGAGGATCGCGATGCGGTCGGTTCCCTGCGATCGAAGCGCCTGCGCGGCGACCGCCGCATTGTTGAGGAAACAATACCCGCCCATGAAGTCGGGGCCCGCGTGGTGGCCCGGCGGGCGCGTCGCGCAGAAGACGCCGCGCGCGCCCGTCGCGATCGACTCGGCGGCGCTGACCGCGGCGTCGGCCCCCGCCTTCGCCGCGGCCCACGTGCCGGCGACCAGGGGGGTCTCGTTGTCCATGGAGTAGAGGCCCAGCCGGGCGATGAAGTCGGCCGGCTCGACGTCGCTCCGCAGCGTCCGCACCGGCCAGACGGACGGGAACGGCTGGACGCGCTCGTGGGCGGGATCCGTGCGGGTCCACTGCTCCCACGCCGACTTCAAGAACGCGAGATAGCGCTCGGAGTGCACCCGCGGCAGCACCGGACCCGAGTCGTGGGCCGGCGTGCGGATCTCGTGGCCCCGCGCCTCGGCCTCCGCGAGGACGAATTCGGCCCGGGCCGGGGTCTCGAGGCAGGGAACCCGTTCCCCTCGGAAGAACTCGTACTCGGGCGCGTGGAGCCGGTGCCGCTCCGAGTGGAAGACGATCACCCGGGGATGGTACCCCGCCCAAAGGAGCGGCCGCCACCGTAACGACTTCCGGCCTTTGGAGGCGCCGTCAACATCGCCGCCGCCCGAGCCGATAGGTCCGGGTGACATGCTCGAGAACCCCGAACGCATCCGCCTCGTCGTGGCGGAGTCGTACGACCAGATCGCCAAGCTGATCGCGCGGCGCATCGCCGAGATCATTCGCGAGCGCGCCCGCCGCGGGCCGGCGCCCGTGATCGGCTTCGCGACCGGCTCGACGCCCATCGGCGTCTACCGGGAACTGATCCGGCTCTACCGCGACGAGGGCCTCGATTGGTCGCGCGTGGTGACGTTCAATCTCGACGAGTACTACCCCCTGGCGCCGGACGACGTGCACAGCTACCACCGCTTCATGTGGGAGAACCTCTTCGACCACGTGAACATCGAGCCTGGGAACGTCCACATTCCGCGCGGCGACCTGCCGCGCGAAGCGCTGGAGGCGCACGCCCTCGACTACGAGCGCGCCATCGCGGAGGCCGGCGGCATCGACTTCCAGATCCTGGGGCTCGGGCAGACGGGGCACATCGGATTCAACGAGCCCGGCTCCAGCCCGGCCTCGCGCACCCGCCTCGTCGTCCTCGACGCGATCACGCGCCGGGTCGCCGCCGCCGACTTCTTCGGCGAGGAAAACGTGCCGGTCGAGGCGGTGACCATGGGCGTCGCCACGATCTTGGAGTCCCGCGAGATCGCGCTCATCGCGACGGGCGAGCACAAGGCCGCCATCGTGAAGCGGCTGGTGGAGGGCGAGATCGACCGGTCGGTGACCGCGACCTATCTCCAGCAGCACGCCGACGCCACCGTCTATCTCGATTCCGCCGCGGCCGCGGGGCTGACCCGCCTGGAGACGCCCTGGCTCCTCCGCGAGATCGAGTGGAACCCGCGGCTCGAGATCGAGGCCGTCGTCCGCCTCTCGCAGGAAACGGGCAAGTCGGTGCTCAAACTGGACGACGCCGATTACCGCGGCCGCCACCTCGGCGCCCTGCTCGCGCGTCACGGCTCGGCAGCCGCCGTGAACGAGATCGTCTTCCGCGCGATCGGAGGGAAGATCCATCCGCGCCGGCGGCTCCCCTGCGGGCGCCGCGTCGTCGTCTTCTCGCCGCACCCCGACGACGACGTCATCTCCACCGGGGGAACGCTTCGCAAGCTCCACGAGAACGAGAACGACATCACGGTGGCGTATCTCACGTC
Source organism: Acidobacteriota bacterium (assembly GCA_035470985.1). GTDB lineage: Bacteria > Eisenbacteria > RBG-16-71-46 > SZUA-252 > SZUA-252 > SZUA-252. The sequence continues at coordinate 2,161 of DATIQI010000310.1, read as the reverse complement.
GGGCAACATCGCCGTCTTCGACCACGAGGTTCGCCGCTACCTCGATTTCGTGCGGCGTACGGCGGGAGACTTCGGATACGGGGAGGACCGGCTCCGCTCGCTGCTCGACGAGGTCGAAGCCTTCCTGGCCCAAAAGCGGCCCGGCGAAGTGGACTCGGGCACGGTGCTGATGCTGAAGCAGCGGATTCGCGAAGTCGAGGCGGTCTCGGCCATCGAGACGCTGGGGCTGCGGCCCGAGCAGTCCCGGTTCCTGAACCTCCCCTTCTACCAGACCGGCCGGGTCCGGAAGGACCCGATCGGCGCGCGGGACGTCGCGATCGTGCTCGACCTGCTGGAGGAGCTGCGCCCGGAACTCGTGCTCGTCGCCGGTGATCTCTCCGACCCGCACGGCACGCACCGCATGTGCAAGGAGGCGATCGACGCGGCGCTCGAACGCTACGCGGGCGCGCCCCCGGAGGTCTGGCTCTACCGCGGCGCCTGGGCGGAGTGGCCCGTCGCCGAGGCCGACATCCTCGTGCCGATGTCGCGGGAGGATCTGCGGCTGAAGGTGAGCGCCATTTTCAAGCACCAGAGCCAGAAGGACCGCGCGCCCTTCCCCGGGGTGGACGAGCGCGAGTTCTGGCAGCGCGTGGAGGAGCGGAACAAGGGAACGGCGGGCCTGGTGGATCGCCTCGGCCTGCCCGAGTACTACGCGATGGAGGCGCTCGTCGTGGCGCGCGCGGTCAGCGGCTCCGAACGACCTTCCGATCGGGTCCGTCCCACGCCGCGAGCCGCGTCTCGTCGAGAAGCGTGACGCCCTCGAGAAGCGCCAGCGCCTCGTCCCGCGTCCGGCGGAACTCGGCGAGTTCCAGGGCGCCGATCGAGGCGCCTCCCGGCAATTCGACCGTGAAGGGATTCCGCTGCATCCCGTTCTGGATGAACTCGTAGTGCAGGTGCGGTCCGGTCGCGAGGCCGGACGATCCCACTCTCCCGATGATCTGCCCCTGCTCCACGTGCGCGCCCGGGCGGACGTCGGCCGCGATGGCGCTGAGATGCGCGTACCGCGTCCGGATACCCCGCGGATGGCGCAGCTCGACGAGGCGGCCGTACCCGCCCGCGAACCCCGCCCGCGTCACGACGCCGGACGCCGTCGCCTCGACCGGCGCCCCGCGCGGCGCGCCGTAGTCGATGCCCTGGTGCGCCCGGTAGCGCTTCAGCACGGGATGGAAGCGGCGTTTCGTGTACCGGCTGGTGATCCGGTAGGGCACCGGGTAGCGCAGGAACGCGCCGCGGAGCGAACGGCCTTCCTCGTCGTAGTACGCGTATCGCTCCCCGGGAAGCGATTTCGGGATCGCCCGGAAGACGCGGCCGCGGTTCACGAGTTCGATGACCAGGAAGTGGCGGCTTCGGATGGAGCCGTCGGGCCGCACTTTCCGTTCCAGGGCCACGCGCAGGGCGTCGCCCCGCCTCAGGTCGCGCGCGAAGTCGACCTTCCAGGCGAAGACGTCCGCCAGGTCGTAGACCAGCTCCTCGAACTCGGCCTTTCCGAAGCGATCCAGGTCCCCGGCGAGCCGCGCCGACCAGAGACTCGATTCGACGAGGGCCGAGATTCGCACCGTGTCCATCACGAACGGGACCATCTCGACGCGTGTCGTCCAGACGGAGTCGGAACGGACGAGGTGGAGGATGGAGTCGGGGTTCAGCGCGAGGCGGATCCGGTCCGGGAGCCCGTCCGGGGCGAGTGCGAAACGGAGGGCGGCGCCGGGCCGTAGCGTTCGCGGGTTGCGGTAGGCTCGGATGTGTCGCGTGATCTCGCGGATCTGGCCGGAGTCGAATCCCCTGGAGCCGAGGATGTGGGAGAGTGAGCCCCCGCGCGCGAGCGTGTCGGCCCGCTGGGGCGGGGCCCAGGTCACGGGATCGGGTTCCGGCGCCTTCGGAGCCGCGGGCCGTTCCAGCGGGGCGACCGCAAGCCCTACGGAGAGCGCCAAAACGGCGAGCGGAATCGTCGCGCCCACGGGAACGCCGCTCCCCGATCGCTTCTCCGCCCCGCCGCGCTTTCGTCTCGCTCCGATGCGATCCCCTCCAGGCCCCGGCCCCAGGCCGGGTCCGATTCCTGTAGGGACTTACATCGGCGGAAATCTCCAGATCATGACCTCCGGCGCCTCCACAACCCTGCCGCCCT
>DATIQI010000309.1:0-7781 GCA_035470985.1 Acidobacteriota bacterium | reverse complement strand
GGTCTACACGAAGGACGAGCTGCTCGGCTATCTCGCGCACGGCCGCGAGAAGATCCGGCGCCGGATCGAACGGATGACGGAGGAGACGGCGCACGCCCGCCTGGGCGGAGACGCCGTCGTCGATACCGCGGCGGAACTCCTCCTCTACGACATGCGCCACGTGCAGCACCACGCGGCGCAGCTGAATCTCCTGACGAGGCAGCAGGCCGACACCGCCCCGCGCTGGGTGCGGGCGACGAAGCGGCCGCTCCGGCGGGCCTAGGCGGCGCCATGGCGCGAAAGCGCGAGTGGTTCGACGACGACCGATTCTGGCGCGAGCTTCATCCGTTCCTCTTTCCGGAGACCTCGTTCCAGGCGGCGGCCCGGGACTTGCCGGCCGTCCTGCGCCTGGCGAAGCCGAGGGGCCGCGACGTCCTCGACCTTTGCTGCGGCCCCGGCCGCTTCGCGATTCCCCTCGCGAAGCGCGGATTCGCCGTCACGGGAGTGGACCGGACGCGCTACTTCCTGGAGCGGGGCCGGGCGCGCGCCCGCAAGGCCCGCGCGCGCGTCGAATGGGTCCGGAGCGACATGCGGGACTTCGTCCGGCCGGACGCGTTCGATCTCGTGCTCAGCATGTTCACGTCGTTCGGCTACTTCGACGACAAGTCCGAAGACCTCGCGGTGCTGCGGAACATCCGCGCGAGCCTTCGCCCCGGCGGGGCGCTCGTGATCGAGTTGATGGGGAAGGAGATCGTCGCCCGGATCTGGCAAGAGTCCTCGTGCGCGGAGCATTCCGGCGGCGCCCGGCTCTTCCAGCGGCGCCGCCTCCTCGACGACTGGACGCGGATCCAGAACGAGTGGACCCTGGTCCGCGCGGGCCGCGCGAAGACGTACCGATTCCACCACACCCTCTATTCGGGCCAGGAGCTGAGAGACCGGCTGGAGGCGGCGGGCTTCACCGGCGTCCGGCTCTACGGGTCGCTCTCCGGGGAGCCGTACGATCTGAAGGCGGTGCGCCTGGTCGCGGTCGCGCGGACTCCGGGCCGCCGCGCGCGCCGGCCGGTCCGGCCCAAGACCCGTAGACCCCGGTAGCCCTTGCGGCCCTCCCGCGCCGGGCGCATGCTTTAGCGGTTCCCGCCGGGACCTCCCCCGGAGCCCGGCGGTCGCGCGGAGGCTCCGTTCATGTCGGTCGATACCCTGATCGGCCGGGAGATTTCCCACTACCAGGTCCACGAGCGCCTCGGCTCGGGCGGCATGGGCGAGGTCTATCGCGCGACCGACCTCCGCCTGGGGCGGCGGGTCGCGCTGAAGTTCCTCCGCCGCGAGTCCGACCCCGGCGCGCGCCTCAGGATGATCCACGAGGCGAAGGCGGCGTCCCTCCTCGATCACCCGAATCTCTGCACCATCTTCGAGGCGGACGAGACCCCGGGCGGCGACGCCTTCATCGCCATGGCCTACTACGAGGGCGAGACGCTCGACAGGATCCTCGCGCGCGGGCCGCTCCCGGTCGGCCGCGCGCTCTCGATCGCGATCCAGGCCGGCCGCGGGCTCGCGGCCGCGCACGACGAGCTGATCGTCCACCGCGACGTGAAGCCGGCGAACCTCATGATCGCGCGCGGCGACACGGTGAAGATCCTCGACTTCGGCGTGGCCAAGCGGATGCGCGAGACGACGGTCACCGACGACACGGCCGTCGCCGGCACGTTCGCCTACATGTCGCCCGAGCAGCTCCGCGGCGAGCCGGTCGATCAGCGGACCGACATCTGGTCGCTCGGCGTCGTCCTCTGGGAGATGCTGACGGCGAGGCCCCCGTTCGGCGCGGACCGCGTCGCGAGCGTGGTGGCCGCCATTCTCGAAGCGGACCCCGCGCGACGGCTGGCCGCCGAGCCGGGCGTGCCGCCGGCCATCGCGCGCGTGCTCGAGAAGGCGCTCGCCGGGAATCCGCGCGACCGCTACGAGCGGATCGACGAGCTGGTGCGCGATCTGGTCGAGGCGCAGTCGGCGCTCGACGCCGACGCGGTGGTCCGGCCCTCGCCGGCCGCCGCGGCGCGCTCGTCCATCGCGGTCCTCCCCTTCGCGGACATGACCGCGGCGAAGGACCAGCGCTTCCTCTGCGACGGGATCGCCGAGGAGGTGCTCCGCGCCCTGAGCCGCGTCCCCGATCTCTACGTGGCCTCGCGCACCTCGGCGTTCCAGTTCCAGGATCGCTCCGCCGACATACGCGAGATCGGCGCGCGGCTGAACGTGGACGCCGTCCTGGAGGGGAGCGTGCGGCGCGTGGGCGACCGCGTGCGGATCGCGGCGCAGCTGATCAACGTGCGGGACGGCTACCGGCTCTGGAACGACCGCTACGACCGGGAGATGAAGGACGTCTTCGCGGTGGAGGACGAGATCGCCGATCAGATCGCGAGGGCCCTGAAGGTGACGCTGGCGTCGCGGAGCGCGGCGGGAGCGCGCGGGGCGCCGCCCGACGCGGCGGAGTACGAGCTCTACCTCCAGGGGCGCGAGTTCTTCCACCAGCTCCGGCGCAAGGGATTCGAGAACGCGCTCCAGATCTTCTCGCAGGCGATCGAGATCAATCCCCGCTACGCCCGCGCGTACGCGGGGATCGCCGACTGCCACTCGTTCCTGCATCTCTACTTCGGCCGCGGCGAGGAATCCGTGGCGGCCGCCGACGCCGCCAGCGCGACGGCCCTGGACCTGGAGCCCGATCTCCCGGACGCGCACGCGTCGCGGGGGCTCGCGCTCTTCGTCCGCCGCCGCTTCGAGGACTCCGAGCGTCACCTGCGCCGCGCCATCGAGCTCGACCCGCGGCGCTACGACCCGCACTACATCCTGGGACGGCTCCGCTTCTCGCAGGGACGGATGCCGGAGGCGGCCGGGTGCTTCCGCGAGGCCTGCTCCATCGTGCCGGAGGCCTACGCGTCCTGGTACCTGCTCGGGATGTGCTACCGGCGCCTGGGCGAGGAGGGCCGGGCCCGGCGCGCCGACCTCGAGTGCATCGAGGCGGTGAAGCGCTGCGTCCGCGTTCACCCCGACGACACGAGGGCCTGGACCATGGGCGCCGCGGTGCTCGCGGAGATGGGCGAGCCGGAGCGGGCGGCCCGGTGGGTCGCGCGGGCGCTCTCGGTGGACGCGGAGGAGCCGATCATCGAGTACAATGCGGCCTGCGTCTACGTGCGCCTCGGCCGCTTCGACGACGCGTTCCGGTGCCTGGAAGCCGCCCTCGGCGAGGACGGCCTCTCGGGGTCCTGGGCGAGGAACGATCCCGATCTCGACCCGCTTCGCGACGACGCTCGGTTCCGCGCGCTGATCGATCGCGCGGCCGCTTGAAGGACGGCGCGTCCGCGCCGAATCCAACGCCTTCCTGTGGGGGGAACGGCCGATGGATGTGTTCTACTCGTTCGACTTGCCGGGCGAGGTTCTGACGATTCACTACACCGGTGAGCCGACCATCGAGGAGTGGACGGAGACGATGGAGGCCGCCATGGCCGATCCGCGCTTCCGGCCCGGCATCCGCATGCTCCTCGACCGCCATCTCGTCGGAACGCCGTCGCCGGAGTTCGTGCGCGGCGTGGCGGAATTCGTCGGCACCCATCGCGCGACCCTGGCGCAGATCCGCTGCGCGATCGTGGTCGGCGGACCGGGCGCCTACGGCATGGCGCGAATGGGCCAGGCGCTTCTCGACTTCCACGGGGTGACATTCGAGATCTTCGACACGCCGGAGTCGGCGGAGGCGTGGCTGCGCGACGGGGGGTGATTCAGTCCGCCTCGCTCACGCTGTCGAGCGGTATCATGATCGAATGAGTCCAACGGTCTTCCGCGAGGGCCCATATCGCTTCTACTTCTTCTCGCGCGAGGAGCCAAGGGCTCACATTCATGTCCAACATCGCATGGGAGAGGCGAAGTTTTGGATCGAGCCGTCGATCGAGCTCGCCCGGAACTACGGCCTCTCGAAGCGACACCTGACCACCGTCCTGAGGCTCGTCCGAGAGCATGAAAGCGAAATCCACGAAGCGTGGCGCCGGCACTTTCCAGGTTGAGGTCTCGGGGATCTCGCCGCACGGAATCTGGCTTTACCTGGGCGATCGCGAGGTCTTTCTGTCCTTCGAGGCGTTTCCCTGGTTTCGGGAGGCGACGATCGCGGCGGTCATGGATGTGAAGCGACCACATCCACATCATCTTCATTGGCCGCAGCTCGACGTCGATCTGAGCGTTGAGTCGATCGATCACCCCGATCGGTACCCCTTGATCAGCAGGGACGCGCCAACCCGCCGGCCGTCGAGCCCGCGCTCGCCGGCCAAACCGATTTCGGCGGCGCGTCGCAAGTCGACGCGGCGTCCGTCTTCGCGCTCTTAGCCCCTACCCTTCCATCCAGACCCGCGTGAGCTGCCACGTCGTCTCGCGGGTGTCGTACCGCACTTCGTAGTAGTCCTGGTTCTCCGCCAGGAGCGCGAAGTAGTGGATCTTGTTCTGCCCCTCGTGGCGCACCCAATCGCCCGTGACGCGGGCGATCTTCACCGTCTTGTTCTTCCAGCGGAAGCGCACCGGCTTCATGGCGCCGCCGGTGAAGACCGCGATGACCTCGATGGGGTCGTGGATGGACTCGATCATGAAGTACCCGCTGTCTGGCGTAGGGAACGAATGCGCATGGATCATCCGTCGAGCCTCCGAAGCACACCCACCTGACCCGCCCCCTCGCGACGGCGGGGCACCCGGATTCCTGTTGGCGACAGAGAGAAGATACTGCACATTTGTGCAGTTGTCAAGGGGGCGGGATGGATCGCCGGCATCGGGGGCGCGCCGCGGCCCGGAAAAAAGAACGGCCACGATCGAGTGATCGTGGCCGATTCCAAACCGGGAGGCGCCTTGGGGAGATCGAGGTGCCGTTGGGGCCGGCGCCTCCCACGCCGCCGCATACGGACTACTGCGCGGCGACGGCCTCCGTCTTCGGATCGCCGTACCAGGGACCGACCTCTTCCAGCGTCGGCACCGGGCTCGTCAGCTTCTTCTCCTCGGCCACCTCGCCCAGGCGCTTCACCAGCGCTTCCGGCGTGTGCTCGAAGAGGCTCTTCGGCCCGTCGATGCCGGCGGCCAGCAGCACGCCGACGAACTTCGGCCCGACGTTCTTCACGCGCGCCAGCCGCGACATCGAGGCCAGATTGGTGAAGTGGTCGAGATCCATCCCGGCCTTCTCGGCGACCGCGGCGCGCTTCGGCTGGTCGGCCCAGGCGCGCATCATGTCGTCGGTGGTCTCGATGCCGGCTTCGCGAAGCTTCACGACGTGCCCCGGATCGATGCTCTGGAAATCGCTCAGTTTGTAAGTCATGTACCGTCTCCTTCGTCGAATGGGTCGATCGGCGCGCCGGCTACTTGGCGACGACGCCTTCGGGGGCCGGAGTCGCCTGCGGTCCCGGCTTGTGGTCGGAATACCAGGACTTCACGTCCTCGAGCGTCGGAACCGGATCCGCGAGCTTCTTGTCCGCGGCCGTTTCCTTCAGGTGGTTCACGAGCGACTCGGGCGTGTAGGTGAAGAGCCGCTTCGGTCCGTCGATGCCCGCGGCGACGAGGATCGGGAGAAACTGCATTCCCATCGCCTTCACGCGCGAGAGCCGCGCCATTCCCGCGAACTTCATGAACTGCTCCTCGGCGATGCCCGTGCTCTCGACGAGCCCGGCGCGCTTCTCCTTGTCGCTCCAGATCTTCATGAGATCGTCGGTGTTCTCGATGCCCGCGACTTTCAGCGTGGTGACGTGATTCGCGTCCACGCCGTGTAGCTCGCTCATTTTCGCTGCCATGATGGAGTTCCTTCCCAGTCCCTGCCGATCGCGCCGAGGCGGCCGTGAGCGGGACGACGCCCGTTCGACGGAGCCGTGCGGAACGATTTTGTCGGGGCCGTGCCCCGTCGGCGTTATGGACCAGTTGAGGTGCGGATGCGGCGCGGGCCGATGCGACTGCGGGCGGCGCGGGACTTGGTTCCCGGGCCGCAGGCCTTCTGCCGTTCGGACTCGCGATCGCGGGATCTCCGCGAACTCGCGAGGATCGACCGCCGCCGGTGGATTTCGACGGGGGCCTGGAAGCGCGGGCCGGCGAGGCGAGGCTGGGTGCTTGGGCCGGGGCGCTTCCTGTTCGACTACGAAGGTAGCTTAATACGAATTCTTAATATCGTCGAGGAGAATCGCTCCACGAAGTGCTAAGAGCCGTGTGGCGCGGAGGTTGACGGGGCTCGCTCCGAAGCGCCGGCCTCGCGGCGCGAGACGTCGAGCCTCCGACCCGTTCGAATCGGGATCCTCCAGACGGACGTATCCACCGTGATGTAGAGCGTCGATCCGTCCCCGCCGAAGCCGCAGTTCGAGACCGGAACCGGGAAGGCGATCGTTCCGAGGTGCGTGCCGTCCGGCGCGATGATCCAGAGACCGCCGGGTCCCGCGCCGAGGATGTTCCCCGCCGCGTCCCACGTCGCGGCGCGGATCGCCGAGGCGCTGCGCGAAGAGGGGCTTGGCGTCGCGCTCTTGAACGCGGACGGCTGGCTGAACCTGCCGCACGTCCGATTCAGCCCCACGCGGCCGGCGGAGTACTTCTACCGCCACGCGCTCCGCTTCGAGGAGATGTTCTCGAAGCTCGTTCTCCCCCTGGCGCGCCATCGCGAGGTCCGCGTCACCGCGGACTTCGCGGAGGAGACGGCCGAGACCTTCCGGCGCCATCACCACGCCTACCGGGACGTGGACGTCGTCCTCCTCGAAGGGATCTACCTGCTCCAGCCGGCGTTCCTGCGCCACTACGACTTGAAGATCTGGATCGAGTGCTCCTTCGAGACCGCGCTGGAGCGCGCGATCGCCCGGCGCCAGGAGGCTCTTTCGGTGGATCGAACCGTGGCCGCCTACCGGACGATCTACTTCCCGGCCCAGCGGATCCACTTCGCCCACGACGGACCGCGGGAGGCCGCCGATCTCATCCTGCTGAACGATCGGCGCCTCGAGGGCCTCGGCCTCGAGCGGAGGCACGTGGCGCTATACTGACGGCGATGGATGCTTCTTCCCGGACCCCGGGTGACGGGGCCCCCATCGTCGTCTTCGACGGCGTTTGCGGCTTCTGCACGAAGGCCGTGCGAACGATTCTCGAGAATGATTCGGCCGGCGCGATCCGGTTCGCGCCGCTTCAATCGCCCCTCGGCGGCCGGCTGATGCGGGAGCAGGGACTCGATCCGGCGGACGCCGAGACGTTCCTCTTCATCAAGGATGGACGCGCGCTCGTCCGGTCGGATGCCGCGGTGGAGGTCGCACGGCACCTCCGGTTCCCCTGGAGCGCGCTCGCGGTCCTCGGGATTCTCCCCCGCGCCGTGCGCGATCCGATCTATCGCCTCGTCGCCAAGAACCGCTACGCCTGGTTCGGACGGCGCGCGTCGTGCTTCCTACCCTCGCCCGAAGAGCGGAGCCGTTTCCTGGACCTCGCCGAGTAGACCCTCAGCCGTCCATCTCGGGGCGCTTCGTCGCCGACGCCTCCGGGCCGAACCGCTTCGCGTACTCGCCGAAGAGCGCGTCGAAGCGTTCCGGTGTGAATCCGGCCGGCGCTCGCCCGTCGAGGCGGCGCTCCATCGAGTCGAGGCAGAACTCCCAGCCCGAAGCGTCGCGCGCGGACTTCGCCACGTCCTCGAAGGTGTGCGTGAAGACGAGGAGCGTGTCGTTGCCGTCGCGGCCGCTCATCGTGTCGTTGCCCGCACCGCCTTCCAGGCGGTTGGCCAAGCCATTGCCCACGAGGTTGTCGTTGAAGGCGCCGCCCACCACGTTCTCGATCGACTGGTT
>DATIQI010000308.1:0-3560 GCA_035470985.1 Acidobacteriota bacterium | reverse complement strand
GGTGCTCTGGAAGGTGCCGCCGTCACAGCGCGCGATCCACAGGCGGCCGTCGAGCGCGAGGATCGCGGCGTGCCGGCCGTCCGGGGCGATGCCGATGCGATGAAGGCGCTCGACTTCGATCCCTCGACGCTCGGGGCGCTCGTCCTCACCCACGAGCACGTGGACCATTGCCGCGGCGCGGACCGCCTGGCGCACAAGCTCAAGATCCCGGTCTATGCCACGCCGGGCACGCTCGCCGGCACCCGCCTGCGGCAGGAGGTACATCGGTCCGCGGTGACGTCGGGGATCCTGAGGTCGGGAGAGCCGCGCGAGATCGCGGGGTTCCTGGTCGAGCCGTTCTCGCTGCCGCACGACGCGCGCGAGCCGATCGGCATGGTGGTGGAGGACCCGCTCGGCAGGCGGGTGGGGCTGGTGGCCGACGTCGGCTGCCGGACCAGCCTCGCGTGGGGACGGCTCCAGGACGTGGACGTCCTCATCCTGGAGAAGAACCACGATCTCGACATGCTGCGCAACGGCCCGTATCCTTGGAGCCTCAAGCAGAGGATCGCCGGCCGGCACGGCCATCTTTCGAACCACGACGCCGCCGACGGCCTCCCCGAGCTGATGGGCGACCGCCTGCCCGATCCCGAGACGGCGGCGTTCCACGAGGCCTTCTCCGACTGCTCGTCGCTCCTCGTGACGCTCGGCGAGCCGGCCGTCCGCCGGGCGTTTCTCGACGAGGCGGGTCGCTCGCTCCGATCGAGCAATCTCGTCTCGCGTCTCGCGGAGGCCCTGGGGCGGGCGATCCACAACAACTACGGCCCTGGCGCGCTCTCCGATCCGACGCGGCTCCGCGACGCCAACAATCGCTTCCGCCACGCCGACCCCCGGAGGCTCCCGCCGCGCGGGAGCGACGACACGCTCACGTCGGAGCCCCACTCGCTCTCGCGCGTCTTCTCGGGCGCCTTCTATCATTTCGTGATCGGTCTGCTGGCCGAGGGCGTTCGGGGCGGCGGCGGAGAGGAACTGGTGGAGGTCGCGCGGCGGCGCGCCGGGCGGCTCCTCGCGCGCGCGGTGGAGACGCTCCCGCCGGGCGAGGCGCGCTTCGGCGACCTCGCGGGCCGGATGGCGGCGATCGACCGGGAGGAATCGAGCGGGGGCGCGGGCGCGTCGCTGCGCCGCGCGTTCGCGCGCCACGGGATCCGGATCGCGGCCCCATCGCGCGGCGCGCCCTCGCGGTACGCGTCCCTGCGGGCGCTCGACCCCGATCGTTCGGGCGGCGCGGCGGCGCTCCGCGCGGCGCTCGGGCTCCCGCCGCGGGCGCGACTCGCGCGCTCCTCGTGGCCCGCGCGGGTCGGCGGCGGGATCCGCGAGCAGTGGGTGCATCGCCACGCCGTCGAAGTTCGCCCATCGGCGCTCGGACTTCGCGGCCGGGCGGCGCGGGCGCGCTCGGTCGTGGTGGACGTGACCTGCGGCTGCACCCTCACGCGCGACCCGTCGGGCGACGTCGAGGGGATGACGATCCGACCTCGCGTCGATCCGACGCCGCGCGAGGTGGCGTCGTGGCTCCGCCCCTGGATTCGGCGCGACGCGCTCGCGTGGCGCGAGGAAGCGGCCGGGTCGTCGGCGGCGCTCTTTCGCCGCGGAAAGGTCTTCCGGATCGGCGCGGGAAACAGGCTGGAGCGCGTCTACGCCGACTAGGCGGGACGACCGCTACGAGGCGCTCTCCCCCGGCTTCAGCGCGACCACTTCGATCTCGGGCCGGTCGCGAAGCTCCGCCCGGAGCGCTTCGGGCGTCCCCGTGAGCGCCGGGAAGGTCCCGTGGTGGATCGGGACGACCGCCGTCACACCGAGCATCCGCGCGGCGGCCGCCGCTTCGTAGGGGCCCATCGTGTAGAGATCGCCGATCGGAAGCACCGCGATCCGGGGCTCGTAGAGTTCCCCGATCAGCTTCATGTCGCCGAAGATCCCCGTGTCGCCGGCGTGATAGACCCGGACGCCTCCCTCGAACTCGAAGACGTAGCCGCACGGCTCGCCGCCGTACAGGAGCGCGTCGCCCTCGGCGATGCTGCTCGAGTGGATCGCGTGGACCATGGTCGCCCTCACGCCGGCCACCTCGATCGAGCCCCCCTTGTTCATCCCGTGCGCCTTCTCGACGCCCTTCCGGCCCAGGTAGACCGAGATCTCGTGATTGCTCACGATGTCCGGATGGTGCTTCGCGGCGAGCGGCATCACGTCCGAGAAGTGATCGCCGTGGCCGTGCGTGACGAAGAGCGCGTCGAGCCGGTCGATCGCCTTCGCCGCGGGCGGCGAGGCGGGATTCCCGTCGATCCAGGGATCGACGGCGAAGCGCCGGCCCTTCGCGTCGGCGTAGAGGACGCTGGCGTGGCCGAGCCAGGTGATCGTGACGCCCCAATTACGAGCCATGGTTCACTCCTTCGGGCTCCCCGGTCTTCGAGGCCGCTACCCGGCGGCCGAGCGGGAGCTTCATCCGGGTTGGAGATCGGGGAGCGATTCCGGTCCTTCGAGGACCGCCGGGATGTCGCCCAGCGCCAGCGCCTGCTCCACGCCGGCTCCCAGTTCGAGATACTCGCGCTTCACGAATCCTTCCACCCGCTCCGCCACGAAACCGGCGCCGTCCACGACCAGGAGCGTCGGGACCGTCGTGACGTCGTACGCGGCCGACGCGGCGTAGGGCGGCCCTTCCCAGACGATCGGATACCGGAGGCCGAGCTCGTCGCGGAGCGCGCGGGCGCCCGCTTCGTCCTCCTGCGCGACGGCGAGGAAGAGCCGCTCCTCCTTCTCGAGCGCGCGGGCGAGCGGCTGGAGCCGCGGCGCCACGAGGCGCGACGTCTCGCACGTCGCTTTCAGGAAGAGGATCACCCCTCCTCCCGGCTGGACGACGTCGGCCAGGCCGCGGAACCCTCCACCGACAAGCGGCAGGTCGAAGCCGGGGGCGGGATCGCCAGGCCGGGCGTCGCTCACTTCTTCCTCCCGCTCCGCGCGCCGGGCTTCTTCGTCGCGGGCTTCTTCGTCGCGGGTTTCTTCGTCGCCGGCATCTTCGTCGCGGGTTTCTTCGTCGCGGGTCTCTTCTTCGCCGGTTTCTTCTTCGCGGCCGCCCGCGCCTCGGCCCGCGCCGGCGCGGCCTTCCCCTTCGATTTCGTGGCGGCGCCCGACGCGCCGTTTCGCTCCCACGCGGGCCGCCCGCCGGCCAGGAAGATCGCCGCGCTCGGGCAGAGGGGGCGGACCGGGCAGGCGTCGCACGCCGGCTTCCGCGCCTGGCAGACCTGTCGTCCGTGCCAGATGAGGAGGTGCCCCAGGTCGATCCACGAGTCGCGCGGCACCACGCGCATCAGGTCCTGCTCGATCGCCTCGGGGTTCTTCCCCCGGCTGAGTCCGAGCCGCCGCGAGAGACGCTCGACGTGGGTGTCCACCACGACGCCGTCCGCGATGCCGTAGCCCGAGCCGAGCACGACGTTCGCCGTCTTACGCGCCACGCCGGGACGCGTCAGGAGCTCCTCCATCGTCCGCGGCACGCGGCCGCCGAAGGCGCCCACCAGCCGTTACGCGGCGCCGCGGAT
>DATIQI010000307.1:0-4132 GCA_035470985.1 Acidobacteriota bacterium | reverse complement strand
ATCGCTGCGAATCGGACGAGGAGGCGGCGCTTCGCGTGAATCGCGACGGCGTGCGGCACGTGGCGGCCCTCGCCCGGGACCGGGGCGCGCGCTTCGTCGCCGTGAGCACCGACTACGTCTTCGACGGCGCGAAGGCGACCCCGTACGGGGAGGACGATCCGACCGCGCCCATCAACGCCTACGGGCGGACGAAGCTCGCCGGCGAGCAGGCGGCGCTCGCGAGCGGCGCGGCGGCGCTCGTGGTGCGGACCTCGTGGCTCTTCGGGCCGGGCGGGACGAACTTCGTCGACACGATCGCGGGGAAGCTGGAGCGGGGCGAGGCGCTGGAGGTGGTGAACGACCAGCACGGCTCGCCCACCTACACGCGCGACCTGGCGCACGGCATCGGGCGTCTCCTCGGCCGCGGCGCGACCGGGATCGTCCACGTGACGAACTCGGGCGCGACGACCTGGTACGACTTCGCGATCGCCATCGCGCGCCGGATCGGCTCCAGCGCGACGATCGCGCCCGTTTCCTCGTCGCGCTTCGTCCGTCCCGCGCGCCGTCCCGCCCATTCGGTGCTCGGCGGCGAGCGGTACCGCTCCCTGGTGGGGGAGCCGCTCCCTCCCTGGGAGGAGGCGCTGCAGCACTACCTCACCGTCCGCGCCTCCGCGCCCGGAGCCGCGGCGTGACGGCGCGCCGCAGCGTCGGCGTCGGAGCCGACCGCGTGCGCGAGGCCTTCGCCGAGAACGCCGCGGTGCTCGCGACGGTCGTCCGCCGCGACGCCGAGGCGATCGACCGCATGACACGCCTCGTCGCCGACACGATCCGGCGCGGCCGGACGGTCTTCTTCGTCGGGAACGGAGGGAGCGCGGCCGAGGCCCAGCACCTGGCCGCGGAGTTCGTGGTCCGCTTCGCGCGCGACCGCCGGCCGCTCCCCGCCGTCGCGCTCAGCGCCGACACCTCGATCCTGACGGCCGCGGCGAACGACTACGGCTTCGAGCAGGTCTTCGCGCGCGGCGTCGCGGCGCTCGGACGCCGCGGCGACCTCCTGGTCGCCCTCACCACGAGCGGGCGGTCGCCCAACGTCCTGGCCGCCGTCCGCGCCGCGCGGGCGCGCGGGCTGCGGGTGCTCGGCATGACCGGCGCGGCGGGCCGCGCGTTCGCCCGGCGCTGCGACGTCTGCCTCGTCGTTCCGAGCCGCGTGACGGCGCGCGTCCAGGAGATCCACCTCCTGGTCGGACACCTCTGCTGCGAGGCGGCGGAAGCGGCGGCGCCCCGGGGGGGGAAGGGACGCCGATGAGCCTGATCGGAGCGGTGCTGCGCTCGATGCGCGCCTACCAGTGGACGAAGAATCTCGTCCTCTTCGCCGGTCCGATCTTCACGCTCGAGATCCTGAACCCGCCGATCGCGCTCGCGTCGGTCGCCGGCTTTTTCGCCTTCTCGCTCGCCGTGTCGGGCATCTACGTCCTGAACGACGTGCTCGACGTGGAGCAGGACCGGCTTCACGCCGAGAAGCGGAAGCGGCCGATCGCCTCCGGCGCGCTCCCGATCCCCGCGGCCGTCGCCGCGTCGGTGCTCCTCCTGACGGGAGGCCTGGCGGGCGCGGCGGCGCTGGGGCCCCGCTTCGGCGCCACGGCGGCGGCTTACGTCGCGCTGATCGCGGCGTACTCGTTCGCCCTGAAGCGGATCGTCCTCCTCGACGTCCTCGCCATCGCCGCGGGATTCGTGCTGCGCGCCGTGGCGGGCGTGGAGCTGGTCCGCGATCGCGTGCCGGCGGGATCGGGAGCGATCGAGCTCTCCCCGTGGCTCCTCGTCTGCGCCCTCTTCCTCGCGCTCTTCCTCGCGCTCGGAAAGCGCTGGAACGAGCTGGAAACGATGGAGGGGAACGCGGTGCTCCACCGCGCGTCGCTGAAGCTCTACACGCGGTCGCTCCTCGACCAGCTGATCGCCGTGGCGACGGGCGCGACGGTCCTCTCCTATTCGGTCTACACGATCTCACCCGAGACGTTCGAGAAGTACCACGGGCGGCCGCTCTACCTCACGATCCCCTTCGTCCTCTACGGAATCTTCCGCTATCTCTACCTCATGTACGCCGAGCAGAAGGGCGGGAACCCCTCCGAGCATCTCCTGCGCGACCGCGCGACGCTGGTGAACGTCGCGCTCTGGTGCGGCGCCGTGCTCGCCATCCTGCTCTGGCCCCGCCCGTAGCGCCATGCCCCGCGCGGCCTCGATTCGGGTCCGCTGTCCCGCCAAGATCAACCTCGGCCTCTGGATCCTGGGCCGCAGGCCGGACGGCTTCCACGAGATCGACACCATCCTCCAGACGGTCGCCCTGGAAGATCTCCTGGAGATCGAGCGCGACGACGCGCGTCCGGGGATCCGCCTGACGCTGGCCGGGCTCCCGGTCCGCGGGGAGGGCCCGAATCTGGTGGAGCGCGCGTGGGAGCGGCTGCTCGAAGTCCGTCCCGACCTTCGCGGCGCGGGGATCGCGGCTCGGCTGGAGAAGCACATTCCGGTCGGCGCGGGCCTCGGCGGAGGGAGCAGCGACGCCGCCGGGCTCCTGGCCGGCGTGAACGCCTGCTTCGGATTGGGGATGCCCGCGGAGGCGCTGGAGGAGGTCGCGGCGGAGCTGGGTTCGGACGTTCCCTTCTTCATTCGGGGCGGCACGGCGCGGGCGACGGGGCGCGGGGAGCACGTGAGACATATCGGTCCCCTCCCTCCGACATGGGTCGTTCTTGTCTCCCCACCTTTCGCTATTTCAACGAGTTGGGCCTACGAGCAGGTCAGAAAGCGATTGACACGCGGAGGGGGCGACGCTAGCATTCTGGCATCCGCGGTGGCGTCAGGGGACGTGGGGGCCGCCGTGAGGGCGCGATACAACGCGTTCGAGGACGTTGTCCTTCCGCACCTTCCCCGTCTCGCGGCTTTGCAGCATTCGTTCGTCGCGACCGGAGCTTGGGGCCCTCTTCTCTCGGGGAGCGGCTCGAGCCTCTTCTCGCTCGCGCGGACGAACGAGGAGGCGCAGGCCGTCGCTACGGCGATGGCGGCGCAGGATGCGGACGTCCGTGTGGTGCGGACGAGAGAGCGCGGAGTCACCGCGATTCCATCGCGATGACGCCGGCGAGCGGACCGCTGGGTCCGCGACAGGGATCGGGGGATCCCCTGGACCTCGAAGGATCGAAGTCCAGAACTCGAGGTGGGTGAGACCGCATGGCACTCGAGATTACCGAAGTACGAATCTCGCTCAGGGACGACGATAAGCTGAAGGCGTTCGCGAGCATGACCTTCAATGACCAGTTCGTGATCCGCGGACTGAAGATCATCGAAGGGACGAACGGCATGTTCGTGGCGATGCCGAGCCGAAAGCGGCCCGACGGCACCTACCAGGACATCGCGCATCCCATCAACAACGATTCGCGGAAGTTCATCGAGGACCGCATCCTCGACGAGTACGAGAAGGAGCGGGCGAAGCAGCCGGCCGGGACCCTGATCAGCTCGGACGCGATCTAGCGGTTTGTTGGGGCGTCGGCAAGTGGTAAGCCAGGAGACTTTGGATCTCCCATTCGGAGGTTCGAATCCTCCCGCCCCAATTCCCTCGCGCGGGGCCATTTTTTTAGTGCGGTCGTCGGACCTTTTGTTGCGGTAGACTATGGCGCTTCGGCGGGATTCGTCCCGCTGGAACGACCCCAAGCCAGTTACGACCTCAGGATCCCCGGGCCCCGGAGGCATCGCCCTCCGGCCCATCGAGCGCCTCGCGGCGTCTCGGGCCCGATTGGCGGAGGCCGCCGATCGGGCTTGGGGTCTTTCTATTTCGGTCGCTCATGCGGGTTTTCGGACGAATTCTGGACGGCACGCCACCATGGAGGATCCCATGACGGTGAAGTTGGCGACGGATCGACGCGCGGTGCCGCTGGCGCGGCCGGTTCCGGCGGATCAGGGGCCAGTCCCGGCGGAGCGGAGCCTCCGCCTCTTCACGGGGAACGCCAACCGGCCGCTGGCCGAGGCGATCTGCGCGGAGCTCGGCATCCACCTCGGCGACGCGAGCGTGGAGCAGTTCGCGGCCATCAGGCGTGGGGATGAATTGGTCGTTGTTCTCGCTGCCGCGGGAGGTTGCGACGGCGAAACCAGCGCCGTACTCGAAGGCAGTGAC
>DATIQI010000306.1:0-1947 GCA_035470985.1 Acidobacteriota bacterium | reverse complement strand
GCCAGGGGATGAACCAGACCGCCGGTCCCGGCGGTACCCCGGGCGGTGCGTTCGACGTCACGCCGCCGCTCGTGATCGGCCCTGCGGGCGCGCCGGCCGCGCCGATTCGACGTCCTCCAGGTTCACGCCGTAGTTCCCGATGTGGGGGTACGTCATGGTGACGATCTGGCCGCGGTAGGAGGGATCGGTGAGGACTTCCTGGTAGCCGCAAAGTGCCGTGTTGAAAACGACTTCACCGGTCGTTTCCCCGGCCCGACCGAACCCGCGGCCCACGAAAAAAGTGCCGTCCTCGAGGGCGAGGAGGGCACGCGGGCTGTCGGGCGTCGTCAAGGCGTTCGCTCTCCGTGGGGCGTCTGTGGATTCGCGGCTCAAAGGGGTTTAGGCTACTTCCAGAGCCGCGTCAAGACTCTTCCACCACCGAGGGGAGGGTGCCATGGGCCGAGTCGCCGATATCCTGCGCACGAAGGGTTCCGCCGTCCATTCCATTCGAAGCGACGCCACCGTCTACGACGCCGTGAAGGCGATGGTCGCCCACAACGTCGGATCGCTCCTCGTGACGGACGGAGCCGACGTGAAGGGCATCCTGACCGAGCGCGACTACCTCCGCGAGATCGTCCTGAAGGGGCGGACGTCGCGTGAGACGCACGTGCGGGAGATCATGTCGCCGGAGGTGATCGTCGTCGAGCCGGACCGCTCGGTCGAGGACTGCATGGCCATCATGACCGAGCGGCGGATCCGCCACCTCCCGGTCGTGAACGGCGGGAAGCTGGTCGGCCTCGTCTCGATCGGCGATCTGGTGAAGCAGCGCGCCGCCGAACGGGAGGTCGAGATCCGCTACCTGACCGACTACATCACCGGGAAGTACCCGGGCTGATCTCCCCCGCGCCGCCGCGATCGGTCGTCTCCATCCAGAACGAGGAACCTCCCCGCTCGACCCCCGCGAGCGCCGGCCGGGACCAGAGCGGCGCCAGCATCGCGGCGCACTCGGGATCCGTGCCCGCGAACGCGCAGGAGCAGACGAGGCGCGTGCCCGCGCCGCCCCCCAGCAAGTGCGCCGCCAGGAGGTACTGCTCCGAGTACCAGCGCCCGGACCACTCGGGCGGGTAGTCCCACGGCAGACAGATGTCGTGCACCTGGACGAGAACGCCGGGCCGTAGCGCCGGGAGGATCTCCAGGAAGAAGACCGTGACGTCGGAATTCTGGAGCGCCCGATGCGATCCGTCGAAGAAGAGGATGTCCCCGGATTCGAGCAGCGACGGGATCTCCCCCTCCGGCAGATCCTCCACGCGGGCGCGCCGGATCTCGTGGACCAGCCCCTCCACGGCGGCCCGAGGCGCCGGATCGTAGGCGTGGATCCGCGTCTCCAGGCCGTGGTCCCGAATCGCGCGCGCGGCGAACCGCGTCGAATGACCGGAGCCGACCTCGACGTAGCGTCGCGGGGACCTCCCGGCGATCAAGGCGTACAGGAGCGCGGCGTCGAGACCGGGGAGGTAGCCGTTCACCCAGTAGGGCGTCCCCGACGCCGGATTTCCGGTCACGGGGATCGTCGCGAGCCGTTCTTCCTGACGAAGGATGGCGGCCATGCAGTCGCGGCGCGACGCCGCTTCGCCGGCGAGGAGCCGCGCGAGGGTCGCGTGCGGCGGCCGGCCATGCCCCCACCGCGGCGCGGGCCGCGGCGGGTAGTCGATCCAGATCGGCCTGTGGCCGCGGCCGATGTCGCGAAGCAGGCGTAGGAACGGAGGAAGAATGCGGCGTGCGCTCATCGTCGGGTGCTCCATCGCCCTGGTGGCTCCCAAGTCTTCTAAGGCAACACCCAAGGTTCTCCAACATAATCAATCCACACCGGCGTCTGTGAAAAAGTTGGCTCTGTATGACGCCAATTCGGAAACTTCAAGTGGTGTTGCCTTAACCCCATCTATTGGTACTCCTACTATTTCAAGTCGTCCT
>DATIQI010000305.1:0-2805 GCA_035470985.1 Acidobacteriota bacterium | reverse complement strand
GATCGAAGTCGGGGGAATGGACCAGAGGATCGAGGTCGTCCTCGGTCAGGCGGCCGTGTTCCAGGCCCCGCCGCAATGCGTCGGAGAGCTCGGATACGAAGCGGTGGGGAGCGTCCGTCATGGGATCAGATCCGTCTGATTTCAAAGCCGCGTAGCCCTCGGGCCGGCGCCCATTCGGCGTGCACGTCGCGCACGCGGGAGGCGGGGGGACCCAGTTTCAAGTCGCGGAGGAGCTCCATCAACCTTGGACGCGGCCCCTCGGCCTCGAGATCCACGTCGCCCGTCGGGAGATTGCGCACCCAGCCGTCCAGGCCGAGGTCCGTCGCCCGCGCGACCACGAACGCGCGATAGCCGACGCCCTGCACCCGTCCCGCGATCCGCGCGAGGAGCCGGACCCGCGTCGAGGCGTCGCCGGCTTCCGTTCCGCTCGCCTCCACGCAGGCCATTCTACCCCCCCGTCCGGCATGAAAAAAGCCCCCCGGCTCGCGCCGAAGGGCTCGATCGTTCGATGGTCGGGGCGAGAGGATTTGAACCTCCGACCCCCTGGTCCCGAACCAGGTGCTCTACCAGGCTGAGCCACGCCCCGATCGAACGGCCGTCCCGGCCAAAAAAGAAGAGGCCAGGGCGACCTCGCGGAGAGTCTAGCGGAAGGGAGGCCGCCGGTCAATCCGACGAACGCGCGCGGCGGGAGCGCGGCCACGGCGCCGCGCCTACGGAGAGGCTTCCTTCGCCTTCCAGCCCCCGCGCCCGATGAGCGGCACGAACGTGCATCCCGTGAGGACCTTCTTCTCGATCCCCTTCCCGGTCTTCGTCAGCTTCACGAGGGCCTGCTCCTGGTCGTTTCCGACCGGCAGGACGGCGATCCCTCCCTCGCGGAGCTGATCGCCGACGAAGGCGGGAACGCGGGGCGCGCCGGCGGTGACGAGGATGCGGTCGAACGGGCCCATCTCCTTCCAGCCGAGCGAGCCGTCCGCGCGGCGAAAGACGATGTTGTGGTACCCCAGCCCGGTCAGGCGCTCGCGGGCCGCCTCCGCGATCGAGGGGATCCGCTCGATCGTGAAGACGCGGTCCGCCAGCTCCGCCAGAACCGCGGTCTGGTATCCCGATCCGGTCCCGATCTCGAGGACCTTCTCGTCCCCGGTCAGGTCGAGCGCCTGGGTCATCAGGGCGACCATGAAGGGCTGCGAGATGGTCTGATCCTCCCCGATCGGGAGCGCGTGATCGCCGTAGGCGCGCGCCTCCAGAGCCTCGTCCACGAAGAGGTGGCGCGGCAGGGCCGCCATGATCCGGAGCACGTGCGCGTCGTGGATGCCGCGCGCCCGCAGCTGATCCTCCACCATGCGCCGTCGCGCCACGCCCTGGTCGTCAAGCTTCATCGAGTTTCAACCCCGCGGCTTCCAGATCCACGACCCGCTTGTAGTCCGTCAGCTCGAACGTGAGCGGAGTCACCGAGACGTACCCCTCCGAAACGGCGGCGAAGTCGCTCGCTTCGTCGTGCTCCCACGTCGGGTCCTCCCCTCCGATCCAGTAGTAGAGCTTTCCGCGCGGATCGGTCTTCTCCACGATCACGTCGCGGAAGACCCGCGTCCCGAGCCGCGTGATCCGCACGCCCTTCAGATCCTCCCACGGGCGCGCCGGCACGTTGATGTTCACGCACTTCCCCGGCGGGATGCCGATCTTCAAGAGCTGCGGCAGGAGGCGCTCCACGACCCGCCCCGCCGGCCCGAAGCTCTTCCCCTCCCACGTCGCCAGCGAGATGGCCACGGCGGGAATTCCGAGGAAGGCCCCCTCGCTCGCCGCCGCCACCGTTCCCGAGTAGAAGACGTCGTTCCCCATGTTCGGCCCGTGGTTGATCCCGGAGACGATCAGGTCGGGACGCCGTTTCAGGAATCCGTGCACCCCGAGGAGCACGCAGTCGGTCGGCGTGCCGTCCACCGTCAGGATGTCGTCCGCGATCTTTCGGATGCGCAGCGGACGGTGGAGGGTCAACGAGTGGCTGGTCGCGCTCTGTTCGCGGTCGGGCGCGACGATCGTGATGGCGCCGAGCGGCCGGACGGCGTCGGCCAAGACCTTCAACCCTTCGGCGTGAATGCCGTCGTCGTTCGTGATCAGGATGTCCATGGGTCGGTTCCCGTCGGCTCCCGTCGATTCCAGAGGTGGCGCCACACGAAGCGGACGAACCGGATCGTGTCGCGAACCGGATGGATGTGGCTCCCGGGCGCGTTGTAGAGCGTCGGAATCGGCGCGGAGCCGACGCGAAAGCCCGCGCGGGCCGCCGCGACCAGGAACTCGGACTCGTACTCGAACCGCGTGCTGGCGGGCCGCACGCGCCGGATCACCGCGGCGCGAAGGGCCCGATAGCCCGACTGGGAGTCCTCGACGCGCTGCCCGGCGAGCCGCGAGACCCACCAGGACGTGACGTCGTTCGTCGCCTTCCGGAGCCACGGCATCCCGCGGCGGTCGGCGTGGCGGCTTCCGACCACGACGTCGGCGTGCTCGAGCGCGGCGAGGAGCGCGGGCGCGCAGGCGGGATCGTGCTGGCCGTCGGCGTCGAGCGCCAGGACCGCGTCCGCTCCGGCCCCCACCGCCGCGTCGAACCCGGTCTGAAGCGCGGCGCCCTTGCCGCGATTCACGTCGTGGCGCTCCACGCGCGCGCCGGCCTCGCGGGCGCGCGCGGCGGTCTCGTCCGCGGAGCCGTCGTCCACGACGAGGACCTCCAGATCGGGGAGCACGCGCCGGAGTCCCCGGACCACCTCCCCGATCGTCCCCGCCGCGTCCTTCGCCGGGATCACCGCCATCGCCTTC
>DATIQI010000304.1:0-7078 GCA_035470985.1 Acidobacteriota bacterium | reverse complement strand
AGGCTGCAATCCATACGCGAAGCGGATGGCTTCGATGGTTTCGGCCGCCAGTAAAGTCGCCATCCCGCTGTCGAGGGTCTCACCCAGATAGGGCGTCCAATGCTTACCGGACGGCAGGGGATGGAGCAGCTCGCGGGCATGAACCAGGACAGGCTGCAGCTGTCCCAGATTTTCAACCTGCCGGCCGGTCATGCCGTAGATCGTCGGAAGGTAGTAGGCGGTGTTCGGAAAACCCACGCCGGTCTCCGGGCCTTTTTCCTTGACGGCACGGCCCAGCATGGCCTCAGCTTCGGAGACGATGGCATTTGCGCCTCGGATGGCGCGGGTAGCAATGTAACGGGACATGTCAGGTTCCTCTCAGTTCACCGGCAGGCCGTACAGGGCCTCGCGCCGTTCAGAAAGCGGAAGGGCCTCGAGGGCGCTCATCCGATCGTCTCCGCCGCGGCCGAAGCGCTCCGGATCATATTCCGGCAGGCCCAGGGCCGTGCGCTTCCGGTCGATGTGCTCCAGCGTTCGCCGCCGCGCTCACCGCCGGGCCGAGGCCCGCCGCGATCGACGGGGACGCGTTCCACGTCCTCCGGCTCCGCCTCGCGGCGCGCTCCCGCGTCGGGCGGGACCAACGCCTCCAGCGACGCCGCGATCCGTTCCGCGGCGTTCGTGCGCGAGAAGGCTCGCGCGTTCCGCCCGAGGCGCCGCAGCCGCGACTCGTCGCGCAGGAGCGCCTCGATCCGCCGCGCGAGTTCCACCGGCTCCAGATCCTTGTCGGCGATCATCTCCGCCGCGCCCCGATCGACCAGGCCCGCGGCGTTGTGCGTCTGGTGGTCGTGCGTCGCGAAGGGATAGGGCACCAGGATCGCGGGCACGCCGCACGCCGTCAGCTCCGCGATGGTCATGGCGCCCGCGCGACAGAGCGCGAGGTCCGCCACGGCGTACGCCGCGTCCATCCGCTGGATGTAGGGCATGACGCGCACGGGGAGCTGCGTCTTCGCCGCTTCCGTCCGCGCCGCCTCGGCGTCCGCCTCGCCGGTCTGCCAGAGCACCTGAAGCCGCGGCACGCGCGCGAGGAGCGCGAGGGCCCCTCCGACCGCGCGGTTCACGTTCGACGCCCCGCGGCTCCCGCCGAAGACGAGGAGCGTCCGCTTCGCGGGATCGAGCCGCAGCGTCTCGTACGCCGAGGCGCGGTCCTGACGAAGGAGCGAGCGCCGGATCGGATTGCCCGTCACCTTCAGGTTGTCGCGGCGCCGGAAGTAGCTCCTCGACTCGAGGAAACTGATGTGCACCTCCGTCGCCACGAGGCTGAGCCAGCGGTTCGTCGCCCCGGGAATCGAGTTCTGCTCCTGCACGACGAGGGGGATCCCCCGCAGCCGCGCCAGGAGCCCGACGGGGCCGCTCACGTAGCCGCCGGTCGCGAGCACCACGGCGGGGCGCTCCTCGCCCAGGATGCGCCACGTCTGCGCGAGGCTCGCGACGAAGGCCGCGAGCGCTCGGAGCATGGCGAACCCGGGCCGGCGCGGGATCCCGCGCGCCGCGATCGTCCGGAGGCGATAGCCCGCGCGCGGCACCGCGGTCGCCTCGAGTCCTCGTTCGGTGCCGACGAAGACGACCTCGCTCCCCGGCTGCCGGCGCATCCACTCCTCGGCGACCGCCAGGCCCGGATAGACGTGTCCGCCCGTGCCGCCCCCCGCGATCAGGATGCGGGCCGACGCGGCGACGTCAGCCACGCGCGGGCCGGTGCGCCGGGGCGCGGAGGACGGCTCCGGGACGAGGAGCGCGCTCCGCTTGACCCGCGATGTTGAGAAGGACACCCACCACCCCCAGGTTCACGACGAGAGCCGAGCCCCCGTAGCTCAGAAACGGCAGCGGCAGGCCGGTCGTCGGGATGACGCCGGTCACGACCGCGATGTTCATGGCGACGTAGACGGAGAGGTTCACGGTCAGCCCCGCGGCCAGGTAGCGGCCGAAGCGGTCGGGCGCCGTCGCGGCGATCTTCAGGCCGCGCAGGAAGAGCGCCGCGTAGGCGACCAGGACGAGCATCGTCCCCAGGAGGCCGAGTTCCTCGCCCACGACCGCGTAGATGAAGTCGGTGTGGGGGTCGGGGAGGAAGAAGACCTTCTGAAGGCCGTGGCCCGGGCCCGTCCCGAAGAGTCCGCCCGAGCCGAGCGCGAGAATCGACTGCGAGACCTGCCAGTTCCGTCCGAGCGCGTCGGCGGCGCCCACGCCCCACTGCGCGCGCCACGCCTCGACGCGCTCCATCATGTACGGGTTGCGCAGGACCGCGACCCACGCGACCAGCGCGCCGCCGGCCCCGAGGAGCGCCAGATGCCGCTTCCGCGCTCCGGCGACGTAGAGGAGCGCGAATCCGGTCGCGAGGATCGCGATCGTGCTGCCGAGATTCGGTTGTTTCAGGATCAGGAACGCGAGAAGGCCGAGGACCAGGACGCCCGGCAGGAGGCCGTCGCGGAACGAGCGGATCTTGTCCCCCTTCTTGTCGAGGAGGTGCGCCAGGTAGACGACGCACGCCACGCGCGCGACCTCGGTCGGCTGCAGCGTGAAGGTGGCCACGGAGAGCCATCGGTTCGCGCCGCGCACGCCCTCGCCGCCGACCGCGAGGAGGACCGCCAAGAGGAGGATGCTTCCGCCCAGCGCCCAGGGCGCCAGCCGCTCGAGACGGTGGTAGTCGAGCCGCGAGAGGAGCGCGACGGCCGCCACGCCCAGGAGCACGCGGACGACGTGGCGCTGCAGGAAGTAGGTCTCCGAGTCGAAGCGGTTCGATCCGAGGAACGCGCTCGACGAATAGACCATCACCACCCCGAGCGAGACGAGGAGCGCCACGGGGAGCAGCAGCGCCCAATCGGGCCTCCGGTTTTCGGCCAGCGCGACGCTCACGTTCCCGCTCCCGCGCGGTCGCGCTCGAGGGCGTGCACCGCCGCCTCGAAGCGCGCGCCGCGCTCCTCGAAGTTCCGGAACATGTCGTACGACGCGCAGCCCGGAGAGAGGAGGACGACCCCTCCTGGGGTCACCAGGGACCGGGCCGCCGCCACCGCCGCCTCGAGAGTCGCGGCCCGCGTCGCCGGTACCTGCTTCCAGGTCCGTTCGAGCTTGTCGGCCGCTTCTCCAATGGTGACGAGGTGACTCACCCGCTCGACGACCAGCGGCGTAATCGCCGCGAAGTCGCCGTCCTTGTCCCGTCCTCCCGCGATCAGGACGATCGGACGCTCGAACGACTCGAGCGCTCGCTTCAACGAATCGACGTTCGTCGCCTTGCTGTCGTTCACGTAGCGCGCGCCGTCCAGCGTCGCGACCAGGGTCAGCCGGTGCGGCAGCCCGTGGAAGGAGCGGAGCGCGTTCGCGATGGCCGCGGGCGCGAGTCCCGCCGCCAGCGCGCAGGCGGCGGCCGCCGCGATGTTCTCCGTGTTGTGCGGCCCCGGAAGGAGCGCGTCGTCGCGCCGGATCAGCGTTCCCTCCTTCCCGGCGAAGCGCCACCGGAGCTCGTGCCCCTCCAGCCAAACGCCGTCGGCCGTCGGATCGGCGAAGCCGAACCAGAGCGGCGCCGAGCGCATCGGGCGGAGGAGCGACGCGATCCGCGGATCGCCGAGCGGCTGGACGCGGAAGTCCTCTTCCGTCTGCCGCTCGAAGAGCCGCGCCTTGATCGCGGCGTAGCGCTCGATGGTGCCGTGGCGGTCGAGGTGGTCGGGCGTCACGTTCAGGATCGCCCCGACGCGCGGCCGGAAGCGCGCGCAGGTCTCCAGCTGGAACGACGAGACCTCCACGATCAGGAGCCCGTCCGCCGGAACCGACTCGGCCCGCTCGGAGAGGGCGGTCCCGATGTTCCCCAGCACCTCGGTCGCGCGGCCCGCCGCGCGCCCCATGGCGCCGAGCAGCTCCACGGTGGTGCTCTTCCCGTTCGTCCCCGTCACCGCCACGATCGGCGCCCGCGCCACCGCCCAGCCGAGGTCGAGCTCCGAGACGATCGCGAGGCCGCGCCGCTCCGCCTCGTTCAGGAGCGGAAGATCGAGCGGCACGCCGGGGCTCGGCACCACGAGGTCGCGCCCGTCGAGCGCGTCGAGACCCGCGTCGCCCAGGCGCAGCTCCACGCCCTCGCTCGCGAGCGGACCGAGTTCCTTCACCGCGGCGGCCAGGTCGGCCGCGCCGCGGCGGTCCGCCACGCGGACGTGCGCGCCGTGGCGGGCGAGGAGCTTCGCCGCGCCGATGCCGCTCCGGGCGGCGCCGACGACGAGCGCCTTCGCGCCCGCGAAGAAGGGCCGATCGCTCATTGGAGCTTCAGCGTGCTCAATCCGACGAGGGCGAAGAGCGCCGCCGCGATCCAGAAGCGGACGACGACGCGCGACTCCTTCCAGCCGGAGAGCTCGAAGTGGTGGTGGAGGGGCGCCATGCGGAGGACCCGCTTGCCCCAGATCTTGAACGAGAGGACCTGCGCCATCACGGAGAGGGCCTCGAGGACGAAGACCGCCCCGACGATGGCGAGGAGGAACTCGCGCTTGATGAGGACGGCCACCGTGCCGAGCGCCGCGCCGAGGGAGAGGGAGCCGGTGTCGCCCATGAAGACGTCGGCCGGATGGCAATTCCACCAGAGGAAGCCGAGGACGGCGCCGAGCACCGCGGCGCAGAAGACGGTCAGCTCGCCGGCGCCGGGAATGTAGACGACGTTCAGGTACTGCGAGAACTTCACGTGGCCCGTGATGTAGCACATGCCGCCGAGCGCGACCGCGGCGAACGCCGTCATGCCGGCGGCCAGGCCGTCGAGCCCGTCGGCGAGATTCACGGCGTTCGACGTTCCGGTGATGACGAGGATGACGAACGGGAGGTAGAGCCAGCCGAAGTCGACCGCGGTCCGCTTCAGGAAGGGGATGTTCGTCTCGCCCGGATCGAGGAGCCCGCCGGGCGGATAGAGGAAGACGGCCAGGAAGACGGCCGCGCCCAGCGTGATCTGCCCGGCCAGCTTGTAGCGCCCCAGGAGCCCCTTCGGCAGGTGCTTCACCACGCGGAGCCAGTCGTCGAGGAACCCGACCGCTCCCATGAAGAGCGTCGCGAGGAGCGCGATCCAGACGAGCCGGTTCTCGAGATTTCCCCAGAGGAGCGTCGTCAGCCCGATGGAGATGACGATGAGGACGCCGCCCATGGTGGGCGTGCCCGCCTTCCCGTAGTGGCTCTGCGGCCCCTCCTCGCGGATCTTCTGCCCGATCTTCAGCTCCCGGAGCCGGCGGATCACCGGAGGCCCCAGGACGAGCGCGAACATCAGCGCCGTCGCCATGGCGTACGCGGTCCGAAAAGTGATGTAGCGGAAGACGTTCAGCGCCGGGAACTGCTCGTGGAGCGGATAAAGCAAGTGATAGAGCACCGGCTACTCCCTTCCCGCCGCGGCCGGCAGGGCCGCGTTCCCCGCGCGCCCCGGCGCGAGCGCGTTCACCACGCGCTCGAGTCGCATGCCGCGCGATCCCTTCACCAGCACCAGGTCCCCGGGCCGCGTCTCGGCGAGGAGCGCGGCCGAGAGCGACTCGACGTCGTCGAAGCGCCGGACGCGCGGCTCGGGCAGCCCCGCCGCGCGCGCCCCGCGCGCGACCGCCGCCGCGAAGGCGCCGGTCGCGTAGAGCCACGCGTCCGCCGGCACGCGGCGCCCGATCCCCTCGTGGAGCGCCTCCGCCGTCGGGCCGAGCTCCAGCATATCGCCCAGCACGGCGCGGCGCGCGCCGCGCGTTTCGATCGTGCCCAGGAGCGCGAGCGCCTCCGCCATGGAGGCCGGGTTCGCGTTGTAGCAGTCGTCGAGCACCGTGACGCCTCCGGCGCGCACCAGCTCCAGCCGGTGCGCCGGCGCCGGGAGCGCGGCCAGCGCCGCCGCCGCCTCGCGCCGCGGCACGCCGAAGTGGTCGCCCACCAGAACGGCCGCGAGGGCGTTCCGCACGTTGTGCCGCCCGAGGAGCGCCAGCACGAAGGCCGTCCCGTCGGGAAGCGTGAAGCGGGTGCCTCCGTCGGCGCTCACCGTGACGTCGGTCGGGCGAAGGTCGGCCTCCACGTTCTCGAGCGCGTAGGAGCGGACCTCCGTCGGCCGGCGCCGGTTTCGCGACCAGAGGCGCGCGTCGTCGGCGTTCACCACCAGGAGCCCCTTCGCGCCGAGCGCGGAGACCGATTCCGCCAGCTCGCTCTTCGCGTCGGCGATGGCGTCGAGCGAGCCGAGCCGCTCCAGATGCGCCTCGGCCACGACCGTGAGGACGCCCACCTCGGGACGGCAGATCGCGGCCAGCTCGGCGATCTCCCCGGGCGCCCGCATGGCGAGCTCCAGGACGAGCACCTGGTGGTCCGGACGAAGCCGCGTCAGGGTCAGGGGAAGCCCGATCTGGTTGTTCTGGTTCCCCACGTTCTTCAGCACCCGCCGGCTCGTCCCGAGCACGGCCGCGATCATCTCCTTCGTCGTCGTCTTGCCGTTCGATCCCGTCACGGCGACGCAGGGGACGCCCGCCGCGTCGCGGCAGTGGCGCGCGAGCGCCTGGAGCGCCGCGAGCGGATCGGCGACCGCGACCACGGGGCGTCCGGCGCGCGCGGCCGCGTCGGAGAGCGTCCAGTCGCTCCGCGCCAGGCTCCCCGCCGCGCCCGCTTCGAACGCCGCGGCGATGAAGTCGTGCCCGTCCGCGCGCTCGCCCGGGAGCGGCACGAAGAGGACGCCGGGCGGAACGGCGCGGCTGTCGATGGCGGCCTCCGTGAACGCAACGTCCGCGCCCGCCCGGCCCGCCACGAGCCGGCCGTCGGTCACGGCGAGCACGTCGGCGAGCGAGAGCCAGGGATTCGTCGTCACGCCGCGTACCCCCGCGCCTTCAGCGCCTTCGCCGCGACGGCGCGATCGTCGAACTCGATCGTCCGGTCGCCCAGGATCTGATACGTCTCGTGCCCCTTCCGACCAGGCGCGCCTCGTCGCGCGCATTCACCTGGTGCATCTCGATCCGCGTCTGGTACTCCTGCGCCAGCCGGCGGACCAGCTCGCGGAAATCGACCCACTGCTCGCTGGTGTAGTGGAAGATGACGCGCTCGCCGCCCAGCAGCAGCTCGACGTCCACCAGCTTCATGG
>DATIQI010000303.1:0-4306 GCA_035470985.1 Acidobacteriota bacterium | reverse complement strand
ATGCCGGGGAGATCGAGCGCCTCGTGCTCGCGGTCCTCGCGGACGCGGCTGAACTGCTGGATGCGGCGCACCGCCTCGCCTCCGTCGGCGGCCGCCTGGCGGACGACGTTCCGCCCCGAGACGACCTCCGGGTCCTGCGTCTTCATGAGGAGGAGCTGCGTCCGACCGATGATGATCCCGAGGATGTTGTTGAAGTCGTGCGCCACGCCCGCGGCCATCTCGCCCAGCGCGCGCAGCTTCTCGCCGCGCACCAGCCTCTCTTGAAGGTCCCGCATCGCGCTGACGTCGGAGACGAGCAGCATGCAGGCGGGAGCGTTCTGGAAGACGAGGGGCGCGGCATGGATCTGGGCGTGGAGCAGCCGGGCGCCCGCGTGGACCAGCTCCACCGGCTGGGGCGGTCCCGCGGCCTCCGGGCGCTCGATGGCGGCGCGCACGGCGTCGCGCGAGTCGGGCGCGAAGAGGTCGGCCCAGGCGAATTCCTTCGCCTTCAGGTCGTCGGCGGTCCGGCCGGCCATCCGCTCGATGGCGGGATTGGTGAAGACGATCCGGCCGCCCTGCACGATGAGGATCCCCTGCGGGGCGCTCTCCACCAGGACGCGGTACTTGGCTTCCGATTCGCCGAGCGCGTACGTCCGCGCCTCCACGGCGGCTTCGAGCGTCTGGTTCAGGCGCGCCAGGTTCTCGCGGCTGGCCAGCACTTCCGCCTGCTGGTGCTGCACCTCGGCCGCCATGTGGTCGAAGTGCCACGCCAGGGTTTCCAGCTCGTCCCCCGAGCGGAGGTTCAGCCGCTGCGAGTAGTCGCCCTTCGCCACGGCGCGCGTGGCCCGGACGAGCTGCTGGATCGGCCGCGTGATCCCGCCCGCCGCGGCGCGCGCCGCCAGGAGGCAGAGGATCGCCGCCAGGAACCCGGCCAGCACCAGGTGCTGCGTGAGCGCCGCGATCTCCTGATCGACGTTCTCGAGCGAGAGCCCGATCCGCACGGTGCCCCACTTCACGGCGTAGCCCTGAACGTAGACGGGGAGGAAGATCTCGAGCACGCGCGGCTGGCCGGGGCGCGTCGGCGCGAGGAACCTCCAGTTCTCCTCGCGCGCGGCGTGCGCCACGTAGTCGGCCGCGTCGCGCGGCGGGTGTCCGAACGCGTTCTCGTTCCGGCTGTCGGCCGCGATCATCCCTTCCTTGTCGTAGATGACGACGTAGGCGATCTCGCTCCCCTCCTGGGAGCGGCTGGCGGCCTGGTTCAGCGCGACGTAGTTGTAGGAGAGCAGGGAGGGGGTGGAGAGCCAGGCGATGCTGCGCGCC
The DNA here is from genome assembly GCA_035470985.1 of Acidobacteriota bacterium. Taxonomy (GTDB): domain Bacteria; phylum Eisenbacteria; class RBG-16-71-46; order SZUA-252; family SZUA-252; genus SZUA-252. The sequence continues at coordinate 3,007 of DATIQI010000303.1, read as the reverse complement.
ACGGCCAGGCCGCGCTTGCGCGTTTCGCGCTGGAGCGACTCGGATTCGCTTCGGAGAATGAACACGACCGCCGTCGCCACCAGGCCGACGACGACCACGGCGAACGTCAGGAAGATCCGCGCCTGGAGGCTCCTCCAGAACGGGATCGGGCGCTCAGCGGCCGGCGTGTCGCTTCGTGCTTCCATCCGTGGGCTCCAGGAAGTGGAGCTTCTCCATCGCGAGGGTCGAGATCCCCAGCGGGTTCATTTCGAGTCCGGCGATGTCGTCCCTCATTCCGATGAAGCTGACCGTGTACGTCAGGGGCACGAAGGGAGCGTCCTTCAGGATCTCCAGCTCCGCTTCCCGGAACCGGGCTTCGCGCGCGCCCGCGTCGCGCGTGCCGCGCGCGGCGTCCAGCAGGGCGTCCACCTTGGGCGAGGAGTAGTTGAAGTAGTTCGTCCCGCTCGTGGAGTAGGCGAGGCTTCGCAGGAACGACTCGGGGTCCGGAATGTCGGCGATCCAGGCGAGGCCGAACATGGCCGCCTTCCGCTGCGTGATCACCTGATCGAGAACGGTCCACGACTCGTACCGGATGTCGAGGCGGATGCCCGCCTCGGCCAGCGACCGGACCATGACGGAGTCGGTCTGCCGGAGGTTCACGCTGGTGATGCTCTTCCAGAGCGTGATCGGGGGAAGGGGCTTGCGCGGGCCGTACCCGGCCTGCGCGAGGAGCGCGCGCGCTTCGGAGACGTTGCGGGCCGGGATCTTCTCCGCCGGGGTGTAGCCCGGAATGCCGGGAGGCAGGATCCCGAGCGCCAGCGTCTTCCCCTCCGGGCGCACGTTCAGCATTGTCTGGCGATCCAGCGCGAGGGCGACCGCGCGGCGGACGCGGACGTCGTTCAGGGGAGGAATCGTGGCGTTCATCCCGATGAAGGAGAGGCTCAGGTCCTGCCAGCGAAGCACCGTCAGGCCGGGACGCGCGCGGAACTCCTCGATCCGATTGCTCGGCAGGAGGCTCAGCGTCGCGCGCCCGTCGAGGAGCGCGCCGGCGCCCGCCTCGGTCACGTCGCCCGGCGGGGCGAAGAAGACGAGCGAGTCGAGGCCCGCGCGGCCCATGAAGTAGTCGTCGTTCGCCGCGAGCGTGACGGAGCGCTCCGGCACGCGGCGGACGAAGCGGAAGGGACCCGTGCCGACCGGGTGGCTCTCCAGTCCGTTCGGCCCGTTCGCCTCGAGCACCTCGCGCGGCACGGCGCTGGTCTGGTCGAGCGCGAGCGAGTGGAGGAGCGAGCCGTACGGCCGGCTGAGCGTCAGCTCCAGCCGGTAGCGGCCGAGGACGCGGATCCCCGCGATGGTATCGGCCTTCCCCGCGATGAACTCGGGAACTCCCTCGATCGGGTCGAGATAGTTCGCCGCCAGCCCCTCCGATCGAAACGGCTCCCGGAAGAGGCGCGTCAGGCTGAAGGCGAAATCGGCGGCGGTGACTTCGCGGCCGTTGTGGAACCGGACGCCGGGGCGGAGCTCGAAGACGTAGCGGCGCCCGTCCTTCGAGATGGTCCAGCTCTCGGCGAGCTGGGGCGTCGGCTCGAGATCGGACGTCAGGCCGACGAGCGGGCTGTAGATCTGGGCGATGACACCCGCCGAATAGGAGTCGGCGGAACGCGCCGGATCGAGCGTGTGGGGGTACTCCTGATAGAAGCGAAAAACACGCGGCGACGCGGGCCCGCCCGGCACCGAGCCGGGACTCGGCGAAGCCGTGGAAACGGGGGCGCCGTCGTTCGGCCCGCCGCCGGAGCGGCGCAGCGCGGCCGGGATCGCCACGGCCACCAGAAGGAGAACGACCGCTCCAAGCGTGACGAAGCGGCCGCCCCATGCGGAAGTGATCTGATTCATCGTACGTAACCATCGGAAGATCGGAGCGCTTGCTGAAGGGCGAAGTGACGGCGGCGGGGGTGAATCGGCGGAGAATGGCGGCGCTGTAACGATATCGTTTACAACAACTTACAAACCTAGTCCCAGTCCCTCCTTCCCCGCTCCCGCTTCACCTCGGCGCGGCGCAGCTTCTGGTCCAGCCGCTCCCGGCGGGATGCGTGCGTCGGGGCGGTCGGACGGCGCTTCGCCCGAGGCTTCAGCGCGGCGTCCACCAGCGCGCGGAGCCGCTCCACCGCGGCCTCCCGATTCCTCGATTGCGAGCGGAAGCGCTGCGAGACGACCCGCAGCGTGCCGTCGGCGGCCACGCGCGAGCCGAGCGCGGCGCGGAGCCGCGACTTCGTCGTCGCCGGAAGGTCCGACCCCTCCAGGTCCCAGACGGCCTCCACCCGCGTCTCCACCTTGTTCACGTTTTGCCCGCCGGGGCCGCCCGAACGGGAGGTCCGAAACCGGATCTCGCGAAGCGGGACGATCACGGCTCGTCCTCGGTCCCGTGGAGCCGCTTCGAGATCTCGTCGCGAAGCGCGCCCAGGCCCTCCTTCGTGACCGCGGAGACGAACACGGCGCCCGGGTGCTGCGCGCGAAGCCCGAGGTACGTCACCTCGTCGTGGAGCGCGTCCACTTTGTTGAAGACGAGGAGCCGCGGCCGCTGCAGCGCGCCCAACCCCTCCAGGACCCCGTTCACCGCCTCGATGTGGGCGTCGGGATCGGGCTCCGTCGCGTCCACGACGTGGAGGAGGAGATCCGCCTCCGTCACCTCCTCCAACGTCGCGCGGAAGGAGGCGATCAGGTTCGGCGGGAGCTTCCGGATGAAGCCGACGGTGTCGGTGAGGAGAACGCGGACGCGTCCCTCGACCGCGATGACGCGCGTCGTGGGATCGAGCGTGGCGAAGAGCCGGTCCTCCACGTAGACGTGGGCGTGGGCCAGCGTGTTGAAGAGCGTCGATTTTCCCGCGTTCGTGTAACCGACCAGGGAGATCTTGAAGCAGTCGCGGCGCCCCTTCCGCTGCACGCGCCGCTCGCGGACGACGCCCTCGAGATCGCGCTTCAGCCGCGCGATCCGCTCGCGGATCCGGCGGCGGTCGACTTCCAGCTGCGTCTC
>DATIQI010000302.1:0-17884 GCA_035470985.1 Acidobacteriota bacterium | reverse complement strand
GGCGCGATCATGCCGCAGGTCCAGAAGCAGATCGACTCGGCCTCGCCCGAGCTCGCTCCCTGGAACCCGGAGCAGTGACCCTCTTCCGGGGCGGAGGACGCATCTTCGAGCTTCGCCAGGCGCGCGCGCAGGCCGCGGCGGCCGGCATCAACGCCGCCTCCCTACGGCACGAATGAAGCGGACTCTCTAGGCGCGTTACTCCTCACCAACAAAAACCCCGCGCGGGTCTCGTGCTTCCGCGCGGGGCCGGCGCCTCGGGGCCGCGATGACGCCGCGGCCGCGGGCGCGCGATTCGGTCTCCGTTCACCTCAAGCCATGGGACAGAGCGAGCGCGATGCAAAGCGCGATGGAGCACTTCACGATCAGACGGATGGTCGAGGCCTGCGATGTCGTCTGCATGTCCGTCACCTCGTACGGCGACCGTGGTTGGACCCCGATCGCGGGAACTCTCAAGGGTCGTGCCAGCCGGCGTGCCGAGTCCCGGGGTGCGCCGGAAGCGGAACCCTCGGAAGAAGTTGGCTGGAGCGGATCGGACCGCGGGGAGCCGCCCCTGTCCCGTCCGGGGCGGCGGCGCTGTGCGCGAGGCGTACACCGCGCCCTGGATCGTGCGCGGAAGAACCGTCCCCTCGAGGGGGTGGCGCCGGCCTACGCCTCGTCGGCCATGCGATAGCCGACCCCGGGCTCCGTCAGGAGGAGCCGCGGCCGGCCGGGGTCTTCCTCGATCTTCTCGCGCAGTTGCGCCATGTAGACGCGCAGGTAGTGGCGCTGGCGCGTGAAGGCCGGGCCCCAGACTTCGCGGAGGAGATGCTCGTGCGTGAGGACGCGGCCGGCGTTCTGCGCCAGCGTCCTCAGCAGCCGGTATTCGGTCGGCGTGAGGGCCAGGTCGTTCCCGTCGAGCGCGGCGCGCCGCCGTTCGAGGTCGAGCCGAAGGCGCCCGAACGCGAGGACCGGACTACGGTCCCCCGCCGCGCCGGCCTCGTGGTGGCGCAAGGCGACGCGGATGCGCGCGAGGAGTTCCATCATCGAGAAGGGCTTCGTGACGTAGTCGTCCGCGCCCGCGTCGAGCGCCCGCACCTTCTCGCCTTCCTGACCCCGCGCCGTGAGGACGATCACCGGAGCCCGCGACCACTCCCGGAGCGCCTTCAAGAATTCGAGTCCGTCCATGCCCGGCAGCCCCAGGTCGAGGAGCACGATGTCGGGTGGCCGCGTCGCGGCCTGCGCGAGCCCTTCGCGTCCGTCCGCGGTCTCGATCACGTCGTAGCGCTGCCCCTGGAGCGCGGCGCGGAGGAATCGCCGGATGGAGGCGTCGTCCTCGACGACCAGCACGCGGGGCGCGTCCGCCGTTCGGACGTCCGCCGTTCGCGCGTCCGTCACCGAACCGGCCCTCCCTCGCGCGCGGGCGCCTCTTCGGACTCCACGACGGGAGGCTCTCCCTCGAGCGGAAGCCGGACGGTGAAGACGAGCCCTCCTCCGTCGCGGGGCGCCGCGGCGAGCGTTCCTCCGTGCGCCTCCACGAACCCCTTGCAGATGGTGAGGCCGAGTCCGGCGCCGGGGCGGCCGAACGCGTTCGGGGCGCGATAGAACTTATCGAAGAGGCGGCCCTCCTCGCCGGCGGGAACGCCCGGGCCGCGGTCGGCCACGTCGAGGCGGAGCCACGCGCCCTCCACGGCGGCGGTGATCTCGATCGGCGAATCGGCGGGCGAGTATTTCTGGGCGTTCTCGATCAGGTTGCGGACCACCTGCTCGAAGAGGACGTCGTCGAGCGGCACGAGGGGAAGTCCGGCCACGCCGGCGACGCGGACCGCGCGCGTGCCGAGCTGCGGGCCGAGGCGCGTGAGGGCCGCCCCCAGCACCTCCTCCAGCGATTGCCACTCCTTCCGCACGCGAAGCGAACCGGAATCGAGGCGCGTCATGTCGAGGATGTTCCCGATGAGGCGGTTCAGCCGGTCGGCCTCCTCGGCGATGGTGTCCGCGAGGTCGTGCTTCGCCGCGTCGGTGAGCACGGCCGCACCGTCGCGGAGCCCGGTGGCAGCGCCGGTGATGGAGGCGAGCGGCGTCCGGAGGTCGTGCGAGACGGACTGGAGGAGCGCGTTCCGGCTTCGCTCGGTCTCGACCTCGATGCGCGCGGCGCGCGAGTCATCGGCGAGGCGGCAGCGCGCGATCGCGAGCGCGGAAAGGCTCGCGAGCGCGCGGAGGAGATCGAGCCGGGCCGGGTCGTACCCGGTCGCGTCGCCCTCCGGCCGGAGCGCGAGCACGCCGAGCGTCTTCGCGCCCGCGACGAGCGGCACGAAGAGCCCTTGGGCGCTCGTGTGCATCGCGGAGGCCATTCCGGACGGGACGCCGCTCCGTTGCGCCCACGAGGCCGCGTCGCGCTCCGCCTGCGTGTCGAGGATCGCCGGGTCGCCGCCCGCGGTCGCCAGGCCGCCCCCGGCTTCCTGCATGAGGATCGCGACGCGGCCCCCGAAGAGTTCCCGAAGTCGCGTCACGACCGACGCCAGGACTTCGGTCTCGTCGCCGCGGATCGCGAGGTCGTGTCCGAGGCGATAGAGCGCGTTCGAGCGCGCCTCGCGGATCCGGGCCTCCTCCCTCTGCTCGCGCAGGCGCGCCGTCAAGGTGGCGGTGACGACGGCGACGATCAGCATGACGGAGAAGGCCACCAGGTATTGCGTGTCTTCCACTTCGAACGTGAAGCGCGGAGGAACGAAGAAGAAGTCGAAGACCGCGACGCTGGTGATCGCCGCGAAGATGGCGGGGGCTCGGCCGAGCGTGACGGCCACGATCACGACGCCGAGGAGGTAGATCATCGTGAGATTCACGAGATCGAAGTGGTGATCGAGGAGCGCGACGGCGAGGCTGCAGAGCGCGACGACGGACGCCGCCCCGAGAAAGCGGGACGGGCGAGTTCGGGCTGGGCCCATGGCCCGATGGTAGCCGATTCGCCGGTCGCGCGGGGAGGTTCCGGGGCCGTCTTGACGCGATCCTGACGCGCCGGCGCGACATCTTGACGCCGCTCTGACGCCCCTCCGTCGTCTCATGGAGGCATGGAGCAGCCCACGACCGAAAGCGCTCGCCCGAGCGCGACCTGGCGCCGGCTCCTCGTGGGCGCGCCGAAGGATCTTCGCGACCCGAACATTCACCGCCATCTGGCTCTGATCGCGTTCTTCGCGTGGGTGGGCCTCGGCTCGGACGGCCTCTCCTCCTCCTCGTACGGCCCGGAGGAGATCTTCCGCCAGCTGGGGACGCACCGGCACCTCGCGCTCTATCTGGTCGGCGCCGTGATCGCGACGGTCTTCCTGATCTCGGCGGCCTACCGCCAGATCATCGAGCAGTTTCCCTCCGGGGGCGGGGGCTACCTGGTCGCGACGAAGCTCCTCGGCCCGATTCCGGGCGTCGTCTCGGGCGGCGCCCTCGTGACCGACTACGTGCTCACGGTGGCGATCTCGGTGGCGGCGGGCTGCGACGCCATCTTCTCCTTCGTGCCCGTCGAGTGGCAGTGGCTGAAGCTCCCGGCGGAATTCCTCGTGCTCGGCGCCCTGACGCTCCTGAATCTCCGTGGCGTGAAGGAATCGATCTACGTCCTCACCCCCATCTTCCTCGCGTTCCTCGTGACGCACGCGGGCTTGATCGGGTACGGCCTGCTTCGCCACGGCACGAGTCTGGGAGCGGTGGCCGCGGAGACGGTGCGCGACACGCAGGTCGCGGCGGCCGAACTCGGCGCCTTCGGGCTGGCGGCGATCCTCCTCCGCGCGTTCTGCCTGGGAGGGGGGACCTTCACCGGCATCGAGGCGGTCAGCAACGGCGTCGGCATCCTGAGGGAGCCGCGCGCGGAGAACGGGAAGCGGACCATGCTCTACATGGCCACGTCGCTCGCGCTGACCGCGGGTGGGATCCTCCTCTGTTACCTCGTGAACGACGTCGCCTTCGAGCCGGGGCGCACCCTGAACGCGTCGCTCTGGAGCCTTCTCACGGAGCGCTGGAGTCTCTTCGGACTCGCGATCAGCCCGGCCGTCGTGCTCGTGACCCTCCTCTCGGAGGGCGCGCTCCTCTTCGTGGCCGCGCAAACCGGTTTCGTGGACGGGCCCCGCACGCTCGCGGCGATGGCCGCGGACGAGTGGGTGCCGCGGCGGTTCAAGAATCTCTCCGACCGGCTGGTCACTCAGAACGGGGTGCTGGCCATGGGGCTCGCCGCGTGCGCGGTGCTCGCCTACACGCGCGGGTCGGTCGCGCTCCTGGTCGTCATGTACTCGATCAATGTCTTCCTGACCTTCACGCTGAGCCAGACGGGGATGGCGCGCCATTGGCTGCGGGTGCGCGGCGTTGAGCCTCGGTGGCGGCAGCGCTTCGCCGTGGCGGCGGCCGGGGCGGTGGTGACGGCCGTCATCCTGGCGGTGACCGTCACGACGAAGCTCCTCGAGGGAGGGTGGGTGACGCTCGTCGTGACCGGCGGGGTCGTGGCCGGGTGCCTGGCCGTGCGGCGCCATTACACCCGTGTTCGCGAGACGCTTCGCACCCTCGACGACTCGCTGTCGGATCTTCCGCTCCCCGCGGCGTCGAGGCCGCCCCGCCGCGATCCCGACTCCGGCACCGCACTGATTCTCGTCGAATCGTACGGCGGCCTCGGCGTCCACACCCTCCTCTGGATCCAGAGACTCTTTCCCGACCAGTTCCGGAACGTCGTCTTCGTCTCGGTCGGCGTCGTGGACAGCGCCCAGTTCAAGGGCGTGGACGACCTCGGCGCGCTCGAAGCGAAGGTCCGGGCGGACCTCGCCCGGTACGTGGAACTGGCGGAGCGGCTCGGCCTCCACGCCGAGTCACGGTATCGGCTCGGCATCGACGTCGTGGAGGAGCTGGAGTCCGCCTGCCTCGAGGTAGCGGCCACGAACCCGCGGCCCGTGGTCTTCGCGGGCCGGCTCGTCTTCGAGCGAGAGCGTCTCTCCACCGCCTCGCTCCACGACCAGACCGCCTACGCGCTCCAGCGGAGGCTTCTCTTCGTCGGCGTGCAGATGGTGATCCTGCCGGTGCGTGTCTGGGACCGCGGCAAGGCGTTTCCGGGCGTCGCGGTCCCGATCGCGGCCCGTTCGACAGCGATGCCGGGCACGCGGTAGACTCCCGGCGGCCACGGCTGACCCGAGGCCGCCGAGACCGTCCCGCCGGGGACCGAGGAGTCGATGATCCGCTTCCGCTTCGCCCTGCCGCTGGCCCTGTCGTGCCTGCTCTCCGTCGTTTCCCCCCGCGGCGCCGCCGCCCAGCGAAATCCCGATCTCCTCTCCGAGAAGGCGGTGCTCGCGCTTCCCGGCATGGAGTCGGTGACGGTGGACACCGGGATCGTCTACGCCGATGCGGGCGGTCGGAGCCTCCGGCTCGACTTCTTCCGCCCCGCGACGGCGGCCTCGAAACCCGCGCCCGTGGTTCTCTTCGTGAACGGCGTCGGCGCGGACCAGCCTCCGCTCCGCCGGTGGGGGATCTACCAGTCGTGGGGCCGCCTCGTCGCGGCGAGCGGCATGGCCGCCGTGACGTACGACGCGAGGCGCGACGCGCCGCGGGAGGATCTCGCCGCGGCCGTCGCCCACCTTCGCTCGAACCCGGCCCGCTACGGGATCGACGCCGACAATCTGGCGCTCTGGGCCTGCTCGGCGAATCTCCCGCACGGCTCCTGGTACGCGCTCGACCCCGCGAACGCGCACGTGAAGGCCGCCGTCTTCTACTACGGCGTCATCGATACGACCCATCTGAGGACGGACCTCCCGGTGCTCGTCGCCCGGGCCGGTCTCGACGCCACGGGGCTGAACGCGAGCCTGAACGCGTTCGTCGCCCGCGCGATCAATCTGCCGAACGGGCGCCACGCGTTCGACCTGGTCGATCCCGAGGAGACGTCGCGGGACGTCGTGCGCGCCACCCTCGCGTTCCTCCGCGCGAACCTCTCCGCCGAGTCGCAGGCGGGACATCGAGCCCGCGCGGACCAGCGGCGCGCCGTGGACCGGCACGCGGCCCGGGACTGGGAGGGGACGCTGGCGGCGACGGAGGCGTGGCGCCGGCGTGAGGCGGGGGCGGGTCAGGCGTTCCACCTGGCGGGGGACGCCCTCTATCAGCTGCGGCGCTACCGGGAGGCGGCGGAATCGTACGAGCGCGCCGGGTCGCTCCGCTGGTACCCCTTCATCACGCACTACAACGCGGGATGCTCCTGGGCGCTGGCGGGCGACCGGGACCGCGCACTCGCCGCGCTGGAGCGGGCCGTCGCCACCGGCTTCTACCGGGATCGACGCCCGATCGCGAACGATCCCGACCTGGCGACGCTGAAGCAGGATCCGCGCTTCCTGAAGCTGGTCGAGACGCCGTAGAATCGACCCCCATGAACGACCTATCGCCTCGCCCGGCGCGAATGGGCATCGGTCTCGTGGTTCTCGCGGTGAGCGTCGCGCTCGCCGGCTGGTTCGTCGGCAACGGTGTCCGCGAGATCCGCACCGCGGACCGCTTCGTCACGGTGAAGGGCGTCAGCGAACGGGAGGCGAAGGCGGACCTCGCCCTCTGGCCGATTCTGCTGGCCGTCCCGGACGCCGACCTCTCGACCGCTCAGACGCGCATCGACCAGAACGTCGCGAAGGTGATCGCGTTCCTTCGCGCGAACGGCGTCGACTCGACGGAGGTGGAGCTCCAGGGCCTTCGCGTCACCGACACGTACGCCAATCCCTACAACCAGGGAACCCGGCAAGGACCGCGGTTCGTGATCCAGCAGACCGTGATGGTCCGCTCGGAGAAGCCCGAGGTCATTCGCGCCGCCAGCCAGAAGGTGGGCGATCTGGTGAACGCCGGTGTCGTCCTCTCGTCCGGCCCCGAGTGGGGGCCCGGCGGGCCGTCGTACATCTTCCGCCGCCTGAACGACCTGAAGCCGAGCATGATCGCGGAGGCGACGGCCGAAGCTCGGAAGGCGGCCGAGCAGTTCGCGAAGGACTCGAAGAGCCGGCTCGGCGGCATCCATCGCGCGAACCAGGGCGTCTTCGTCATCCTCCCGCGCGACGCCGCGGAGAGCCAGGGGGGCCCCGGCATGACCGAACAGGCCCAGATCACGAAGACCGTGCGCGTCGTCACGACGGTCGAGTACCTTCTACGCGATTGAGGGCTCCCGCCGCCACCGCCCCCGACGTCGTCTACGAGTGGCTCGACCGGCAGGAGCAGGTCGACGCGATCGAGTCCGAATGGCGCGCGGTGGAAGCGCGCGTCACCGACCGGATGGTCTTCGGCTCCTGGGACCACCTGGCCCCCTGGTACCGCCATCACGGCCCCGTTCACGGCATGCCCCTCGTCGGCGTCGCGCGGCGGGCCGGCGAGGTCGTCGGGATCGCGCCCCTCGCGATCCGGAAGGCGACGCTGGGGCGGGTCCCGGTCCGGCGCGTCGAATCGGCCGGGCACGACGCCGACGCCGGGGAACTCCTCTTCCCGGCCGAGGAGCCGAGGCTCTTGGAAGGTCTCTTCCACTCCCTCCTCGACCGCGGCGGCTTCGACGTGATGGTCCTCGTCGGCCTCGCGCCCGGATCGTGGCGCCACGAGGCGCTCCGGCGCGTGGTCGCCGCGCGCCGACTGCGCGCGCGCGAGACGCCGTATCGCTACGCGACCGTCGACCTGAGCCAAGGCTACGACGCCTACCACGACGGCCTGAGCGCGAAGTTGCGCGGAAACATCCGCCGCAGGCTGAAGCGCGCGGAATCGCTGGGGGGCGTCTCGATCGACCGCCTCCGCGAACCCACCGACGAGGCCACGCTTCGCTCGTACGTGGACCGCATGTTCGGCATCTACGAACGGAGCTGGAAGGCGGACAGGCGGGAGCCGCTCCAGAACTATCACCGCCGCTTCTATCGGGAGGTCACCGAGCGATTCAACCGGCGGGGCCTGCTCGACCTCTCCATTCTGAAGGTCGGAGGGCGGGACGCGGCCTTCATCCTCGGCTATCGGGAAGGGGCGGCCTATTACGACGGGACGATCTCGTACGACGAGGAGTTCGCGGGCGTCTCGCCCGGGACGCTCCTCATCCAGGACGTCGCGCGCCTCGTGGCGGGTGAGGGCGTGACGCTCCTCGTGTCGCACGGGGATCGCGAATACAAGAAATTCTGGGTCAGTCGCTGGGTGGAGCAGCTCCGCGTGCTGGTCTTCGCTCCGGGGCCCCGAGCGGCGCTGGCCGAATTCGCCCGGTTCGAGTTTCCGAAGCTCGTCGCGCGCGTGCGCGGGGGCTCCGGTGGGAAGGCCGCGAAGCGAGCCGAGACGGGCACCGCGGCGAGCGGCGAGGAGGGAAGCGAAGCATGAGCGGTCACGCGACGCCGGGCGAGACGGCGGTGCACCGGGTCCTTCTCACCGGCGCGACCGGGTTCGTGGGCTTCCGCACGGCCCGTCGCCTCCTTTCCCTCGGCCACGAGGTTCGCGCGCTCGTCCGCCGAGGCGGCGAGGCGGCGGAACTCGCAGGGGCCGGCGGCGCGGCCGGAGGGAAGTACCACGAGATCATCGCCGATTTCGTCGACCCGGAAGCCGCGGCCGCTGCCGGGGCCGGATGCGACGTGGTCGTTCACTGCGCGGCGACGTCGGGTGCCGAATTGGATGCGGTGCGCCGCGTGAACCGGGACGGGACGCGCTCGATGCTCGCCGCCGCGGCGGGGTCCGGCGCGCGCCGCTTCGTCCAGATCTCCACCGTGAGCGTCTACGACTTCACCGCGCTGAATGGGGCGGATCTGGACGAGGAGGCGCCCCTCTGCACGGAGGGCGACCCCTACGGCGTGACGAAGGCCGAGGGGGACCGGCTGGTGCTCGAAGCCGCGGGGAAGGGCCTCCCGGCGACGATCCTCCGTCCCGGGGCGATCCTCGGTCTCCACCCGACTTCCACCTGGGCGGTGAAGGTGCCGCGCCGCGTCCGAGAGGGGGGCGCACTCCCGGATCGTGATCCGGCGAGCACCCACCCGTTCGTCCACGTGGAGGACCTGGTCGATGCCGTGCTCCTCGCGATTGAAGTGGAGCCCACGCCGGGCGCCGCGGAGGTCTACAATGCCGTCAGCCACAACGGCACCTGGGGCGGCTACCTGGGTCAGATCCGGGCGTGGTTCGGCCTCGGACCGGCCCAACCCCCGGATGAAGTAGCGCCGGCGACGGGGCGGAATTGGACCGGGCACGTTCGATCGGACCGGCTGAGACGTTTTCTAGGGTGGGCACCTATACGGACATACATGGAGGGAATGCGGGAGGCCGAGAGTTACTGGGCCTCCGTGTCGGAAATTGAAAAAAGGTAACGCTTGAGTTTTCAGTAATTTGCGAGTATTCTTTCAAGTGATCTCTTCGAGGGGCCAACCTCCGGCATCGGGGCCGGAATGAGCCTCCCACCGAACCAACAACCGCAAGTGGACACCTGATCGGGGGAGCCTAACGATGCATACGCCGTACAGCCGCCGCGGAGATGGGGGCGCGGGGCTTTTGGTGGTTTCGTCCATTCTTCTCGCCTTGTTCGTCACGAGCCTTGCCGCCGTCCCCGCCGCGAACGCGGCGATGCCGGGAGACACGCTCACGGTCGTGACACTGAAGGCCGCGTTCGACTCCGACACGCCGAACCAGCCGCCCAATTCGGCGCTCCCGGGCGCTCCGGAGGGCGACTACCTGACCTCCGACACTTCGGCCGGCACGATCCAAGTCGTGCCTTCGTACGACGGGCTCTCCCGGCCGGTCGAGATCCGCCAGGTGAACGGCCCGGGTCAGGTCATGCTCTTCGCGCACGCGATCGCGACGCCGGCGCCGCCCGAACAGGCCACGGCCCGGTGGCGGTCGATCGCGCGCGACGACGAAGCCGTCATCCAGGTGGAGATCATGCTTCGCGCTTCGAACGGCGCCATCTTGGCGTCGGTGGAGTATCTGCACCAGGGTCTCCTTTCCTACAACGGCTCGGCGGGATCGCCCATGCCGCTGCCGGTGACCCAGCCGAACCGGGTCGCTCAGCAGTTCACGATCACCGCCGACTTCGTGGCGCGGACCACGGCGCTCTCGATCGACGGCGTCGCGATTCCCGGATTCCAGGCGGTTCCGTTCGCCCAGAGCGGCGACGACATCGCGACGGTCGAGATCGGCGGGCAGGGCGGCCATCCTCAGACGGTCTACGCCGACGACATTTCGGTGGTGGCCCGCTACCGCGTCCCCGACCGTGGTCCCTCGATCTCCGCGCCCGCCTCCGTTTCGGGGAGCGAGGGCTCGGCGATCGCGTTCGACGTCACCGCGTCCGATCCGGACGGCGAGGCGATCGGTTCGCTGACCGGGGCGCCGCTCCCCTCCGGCGCGGCGTTCACCCCGAACGCGTCGAACACCGGTGGCGCGTTCGCCTGGACGCCCGACTACGGGCAGGCGGGGGATTACTCGATCACCTTCACCGCTTCGAACGCCCTGAGCGCGTCCGCCGTGACCGCGATCTCGGTGGCGAACTTCGACCGCGCGCCCGCGGTCACGGCTCCGGCCTCGGTCTCGGGCCCGGAGGACGCGCTCATCACGTTCGGCGTCTCGGCGGCCGATCCCGACGGCGATCCGATCGCCTCGCTTTCGGCGGCGCCCTTGCCCTCGGGCGCGGCGTTCACGCCCGACGCCGGGAACGGCTCCGGCACCTTCGCGTGGACCCCGGGCTTCGCCTCGTCGGGGAACTACGACGTCATCTTCACGGCCGCGAACGCGCTCTCGGGGAGCGCCACGACGACGATCGTCGTCTCGAACCTGGATCGTGTTCCGGTCGTGACGGCGCCTCCCGTCGTGGACGGTGAAGAGGGCGGCCAGCTCAGCTTCACCGTGAGCGCGGCCGACCCCGACGGCGAAGCGATCGCCGATCTGGACGCCGACATGACCGCGCTCCCGGCGGGCCACGAAGCCACCTTCACGCCCGCCGCGGGCAACCTGTCGGGCGAATTCGCGTGGCCGATGAAGCGGGGCGAAGCGGGCTCCTACACCGTGACCTTCACCGCCTCGAACGGCGCCACCGGATCCGCCGCGACGGTCATCAATGTCGCCTTCGCGGGCACCAGCGTGACGGGCCAGCTGATCTGGACGCCGCGCACGGGCGAGGAGGGGATCTACACGGTCACCTTCACCGCGACGAACAATCTGGCGGAGACCGGCACGGCGACGACGATCATCACGATCCTCCCGGCGCTCGGAGCGACGGCGCCGGCCACCGAGACCGAAGCGGTCCCGCCGTCGGCCGACGCGACGCTCGCTCCCGGGGCCCCGATGAAGGGTCCGATCGTCCGGGCCCCCACAACGGGAACGGGCACCACGGAGAAGACGCTCACGGTGAGCGCGACGGCGACCGACGACGGCTCGGCGACGCTGGCGCCCTCTCGGTGGAGCGTGACCAGCATCCAGCGCGTCGGCTCCGCCTCTTCGGGCATCGTCGAATTCGACGCCGACCGCTCCGGACTACCGCCGGGGAACAACTCGATCTGGGTGGTGGACCAGGATCCCGTCGTGTCGGCGCCGCTCGCGCGGACGGCCGATCCGGGCGACGCCATCGCGTTCACCGTGACCGCGGGCGATCCCGACGGAGATCCGATCCTCGGGCTGAGCGCCGACCTCGCGCAACTCCCGGCGGGGAACACGGCCGCCTTCACGGCCGTCGCGCCGTACGGGTCCGGCACGTTCGCCTGGACGCCGCGCGCGGAAGACGCGGGGACTTTCGTCGTCACATTCACCGCCTTCAACGAACTCGTCGGCTCGGCCGCCACCACGATCACGGTCCGGGCTGTCGCGCCGGCCTCCATCTTCGCCGTCGGCCAGAAGAAGATCCGGCTCTCGTCGAACCGGCCCTTCGGATGCGTCCAGATCGAGCCGATCAACGAGTCGTTCTCGCTCTTCGACGTGGACCTGACGAGCATCCGGATGATCTCGCCGGGGACCGGCTCGGTCTCCGAGATCGTCGCGAATCTCTCGAAGGAAGCGGTGATCGGCGACCGCGACGGCGATGACATCCAGGACATGCAGGTCTGCTTCGAGAAGGCGGATCTTCGGGCGCTCTTCAGCCTGCTGCGCGGCTCGCAGACCGTCCCCGTCATCGTTCGCGGCCGGCTCGTGAGCGGATCGCTCTGGGAAGGGTCGCTCGACCTCGAAATCATCGCGGGGGGCGGGCAGCTCCAAGCGGTCCTCTCGCCGAATCCGCTGAACCCGGCGGGCACGCTCACCTTCCTCACGAAGTCGCCGGGGCGCGTGAAGGTCACGCTCTTCGACCTGAACGGCCGTCTCCTCCGGACGATTCGCGACGAGGCGTGGGCGCCGGCCGGGGCCCACGAAGTGGCCGTCGACGGCCGCAGCGCGAACCACCGGGCGCTTCCGTCCGGAGTCTATTTCTTCCGGATCGAGAGCCCGGACGGATCGAGCGCGGGTCGCTTCACGATCTTGAAGTAACGCGGGCGCGGGACGCCCCCTCGGGGGCACACGCGGGGGGCGTTATACACCCCGCGTGAGCCCGCTCCACGCCGGCCAGATGCTGGCCCACTACCGCGTCGATGGCCCTCTCGGCGCGGGAGGCATGGGCGAGGTCTACAAGGCCCTCGACACCAAGCTCGGCCGCCTCGTCGCCATCAAGGTCCTGGCGCCGGCCGCCGTCGCAGACCCGAACGCCCGCCGCCGCCTCATCGAGGAGGCCCGCGCCGCGGCGGCCCTCACCCACCCCCACATCGTCACCATCTACTCCGTGGACGAGGCCGGAGGCGCGGACCTCATCGTCATGGAGTACGTCGAGGGGCAGAGCCTGAAGGAGCGCCTCGCGGCGGGGCCCCTGGAGCCGGCCGAGTTGATCCGGCTGGGGATCGAGGTCTCGGAAGCGCTCGGAGCGGCGCACGCGATCGGGCTGGTCCACCGCGACATCAAGCCGGCCAACATCCTCCTCACCGCGTCGGGCGCGGCGAAGGTGCTCGACTTCGGGATCGCGAAGCGGATGGAGAGCGCGACCGCCGAGACGCTCATGCATACCGCGACCAGCATGACCGGCTCCGGGCAGATCATCGGAACGGTCGCCTACATGTCCCCCGAGCAGGCGCGCGGGGAGACGCTGGACGGCCGGGCGGACGTCTTCTCGCTCGGCGCGACGCTGTACGAGGCAGCGACCGGGCGGCAGGCGTTCGAAGGGTCCACGCTGGTCGACGTGATGGTCGCCGTGGCCACGAAGGATCCGCCGCGCGCGACCGTCATCCGTCCGGAGCTCCCGGCCGACCTCGACGAGATCCTGGCGCGCGCGATGGCGAAGAGCCGGGACGAGCGCTTCGAGTCGGCCCGCAGCCTGGCCGACGCGATGCGCGGCCTGCGCGATCTGGGCGACACCTTCACCGGCACGGCGACCGCGCTGGGCGTCGCGCCGAGCGCGGTGCCCCACAATCTCCCGACGCCGCTCACATCCTTCGTCGGCCGCTCGCGCGAGCGCGGGGAGGTGCGCCGGCTCCTCGCGAACGGCCGGCTCATCACCCTCCTCGGTCCGGGGGGGAGCGGCAAGACGCGACTCGCCATCCAGGTGGCGAAGGAGGTGCTGGGAGACTTCCCGGACGGCGTCTGGCTCGCCGAACTCGAGGCGCTCGCCGATCCCACCCACGTGGGGCAGGAGGTGGCGCGCGCCGCCGGGGCCCAGGAAGAGCCGGGCGTGCCGGCCGCGGCGACCGTGGCCAAGCACCTCGCGTCCAAGACGGCGCTCCTCGTGCTCGACAACTGCGAGCACGTGGCGTCGGCGGTCGCGCCGCTCGTCGCGGCCGTGCTCCGGAGCGCGCCGAACACGCGGATCCTCGCCACGAGCCGCGAAGCGCTCGGCGTGCCGGGGGAGATCTCCTGGCGCGTCCCGATGCTCGCCGTGCCCGATCCGGGATCGGCGGCCGGCCGCTCGAAGGAGGCCGCCGGCCGCTTC
The DNA here is from genome assembly GCA_035470985.1 of Acidobacteriota bacterium. GTDB lineage: Bacteria > Eisenbacteria > RBG-16-71-46 > SZUA-252 > SZUA-252 > SZUA-252. The sequence continues at coordinate 3,996 of DATIQI010000302.1, read as the reverse complement.
GAGGCGGTCCGCCTCTTCGTCGACCGGGCGCAGGCCATCCAACCCGCGTTCGCGCTCACCGACGCCAACGCCTCCACCGTCGTCCGGATCTGCCACCGGCTCGACGGGATTCCCCTCGCGATCGAGCTGGCGGCCGTTCGCGTGAAGGTGCTTCCGGTCGAGCAGATCCTCGCGCGGCTCCAGGATCGCTTCGCGCTCCTCACCGGGGGGAGCCGGACGGCGCTCCCGCGGCAGCAGACCCTTCGCGCGGCGGTCGACTGGAGCTACGAGCTCCTCTCCGAGCAGGAGCGGAAGCTCCTGAACCGGATCTCCGTCTTCAGCGGCGGGTTCAGCCTGGAGGCGGCGGAGACGGTCTGCGCCTGGAACGGACTCGACTCCTTCGAGGTCCTCGATCTCCTCTCGCCCCTCGTGGACAAGTCCCTCGTGACGCCGCAGGAAGCGGCCGGCTCCGCCCGCTACACGCTCCTCGAGACGATCCGGGACTACGCGGCCGAACGTCTGAAGGCGGCGGGTGAGTCCGACGCGCAAGGCGAGCGCCACGCGGCGCACTTTCTCGAACTCGCGCTCCGGGCGGAGCCGGAACTGCAGGGGCCCGATCAGGCCGTTTGGTTCGCGCTTCTCGGCCAGGAGAACGAAAACCTCCGCCACGCCATGAAGTGGTACGCCGCCCGCGGCGACGCGCCCTCGTCGCTTCGCCTCTCGGGATCGCTCTGGCGCTACTGGTGGACGCGGGGAACGTGGGAAGAGGGCCGGACCGCGCTCCGCGAGGCGCTCGGGCTCGCCGCGGGGGCCGGCCCATCGGCGGAGCGTGCGAAGGCGCTCTACGCGGCCGCCGCGATCGCCGGCAGCCAGGGCGATTTGGCGGCGGCGGACCGCGATCTGGCGGAGAGCCTCGCGATCGCCCGAGCGCTGGACGAGAAGCCGGGCATCGCGAACGCGCTCTTCGAGCAGGGAAACCTGGCGAACGAGCGCGAGGACCTCGAGCGGGCCGAGACGCTCTACGGCGAGGCGCTCGAGATCCGCCGCGCCATCGCCGATCGGCGCGGCGCGTCGCTGGCGCTCCACAATCTGGCCGTGGTGGCCCAGGCGCGCGGCGACGCGGCGCACGCGCGCGCTCTCTTCGAGGAGGCGCTGGTCCTCCACCGCGAGCTCGGCAACGCGACCATGGAAGCGTTCACGCTGAACGGACTCAGCGACGTCGCGATCCACGCCGGCGATCTGGAGCTGGCGCGCGGCTACCTGGAGCGCGGCCTCGCCATGCAGCGCGAGCTGGGGAACAAGGAGGGGATCGCATTCTCGCACCGCCAGCTCGGCGAGATCGCCGTGCGGCAGCGCGATGCGTCGCGCGCCCGCCTCCATCTCGGGGAGGGGCTCGGCCTTTCCGAGGAGATGGGCGACACGCACGGCCTTCTGGATTTGCTCGACGCCATCGCGGGGTTCGCCGCGATGACCGGCGCCCATCGCGAGGCGCTCGCGCTCGAGGCCGCCGGGACCGCGTGGCGCGCCACCAGCTCGGTCTCGCGCGCCGAGCCCGATCAGCGCGACCTGGCCCGGGCGCTCGCCCCCTCCCTCGAGGCGCTCGGAGGCGGCGCCGAGGCGGCGCGCGCGAACGGGCGCTCCACGTCGCCCGCGGGGGCCGTGGCGCTGGCGCGATCCATCGTGGGCGAATCGTCGGAAGCGGGCTAGCGCCCGCCTGGAGCGGCGATTGGCCCGGAGCCCCGCGCGGGCGCCGTGAAACGCCCGCCGGGCCCTACCTCCTGCCCGATCCGACCCGCGGCGTCAAGAGCGAGCCCGCACCGGCCGATACTTCCGGTACGGGGCAGGACCCGCCCCGAGGAGGTGGATCGAGCCCTGGAAGCGAGACGCTACCTGACCCTCTTGATCGTGCGCGTGCTCCTCGTGGTCGCGGCGCTCGTCATCGCCGCCCGCGCGGCCCATTCGTTCCGGAGCATCGGAAACGTCTGGCTCCTGGCGGCCATCTTCGCGACCAGCGCGGCGGCGTTCTTCATCTGGCCGGTCCTCGTTCCGTCGAAGCAGCGGACGTGGCGCACCTACTCGCTCGGCCCGGCGTTCTTCCTCGCGGGGATGTTCCTGCTGCCGCCCGCCGCGCTCGTCCTCTCCATCGCCTACGCGGTGACGCTCGCCGGCATCGTGGCCGGCACCCGCGGCTACCGGATCCTCACGCAGCTCGCCCTGGCGGTGATCGCGTACGGCGGGTTCTCGCTCGTCTTCGACCTCGGCCCCCGCGCCAGCGACTATCTGCTGGCGCCCGCGCCACGCGCCGCGCTGGAGGTGGCCATCGCGGCGGCCGCCAGCATCACGATGCTCCTCCTCCGCAGCATCGTGCTCCGCATCGAGCACGGGGCCGAGTCGCCCAACTGGGGTTCGTTCCAGGCCCCCGCGATGGTGGAGGCGCTCTACTGCCTCGTTCTCTCGGTTGCCCTGACGATTCTCACGCGGATCCACCTCGGGCTCCTGGCGGTCGTCTACTTGGAGATCGGGATCACGTGGTGGTTCGTCCGCTCCTACCGGAACTACCTGCAGGACGTGAACCGCCTCGGGGAGTGGCAGGTCTCGCTGGCGCTCGCCGTGCAGGAGGCGCAGCGCCCCTGGTCGGTGATCACGGGGCGCGGGGCGGTGCCGCCCGTTCCCGCGAGGCCGCCGGACGAGGCTCCGGCGGGCGCGGCGCCCGCGGCCGGGATGCCGGTGGGTGACTCGAAGGCGGAGGAAGCCTCCGTCGAGGCGGCGCCGCGGAAGAAGCGCGCTCAGTCGCGCCGCGGCGCGCCGTAACGCTTCTCGACGTACTCCTCGACCATCGCCAGGAACTCCTCCGCGAGGCGCGGCCCCTGCAGCGTGGTCGTCTGCGTTCCGTCCACGAAGACGGGCGCCTTCGGATTCTCGCCCGAGCCGGGAAGCGAGATGCCGATGTGCGCGTGGCGCGATTCTCCCGGCCCGTTCACCACGCACCCCATCACCGCGACGCGCAACTCCTCCACGCCGGGGTACTGCGTGCGCCACTCGGGCATCCGCTCCCGCAGTCGGTCGTTCACGCGCTCGGCCAGCTCCTGGAAGAAGGACGAGGTGGTCCGCCCGCAGCCGGGGCACGAGGTCACCTGGGGCTGGAAGTTCCGGATCTCGCACGACTGGAGAATCTGCTGGCAGGCGTAGACCTCCTCGCGGCGGTCGCCGCCGGGCGTCGGCGTGAGGCTGACGCGGATCGTGTCGCCGATCCCCTCGAGGAGGAGCGTCGAGAGTCCCGCCGTGGAGGCGACGATCCCCTTCATCCCCATGCCCGCCTCGGTGAGCCCGACGTGGAGCGCGTAGTCGGTCTCGGCCGCGAGGCGGCGGTAGATGTCGAGCAGGTCCCGCACGCCCGACACCTTCGCCGAGAGGACGATGGCGTCGTGCGGCTGGCCGAACTCCTCGGCCAAGGCGGCGGAGCGGACCGCGCTCTGGAACATCGCGTCGAGCGTGACCTCGCGGTCGGGCCGCGGCTCCGGACGCCGCGCGTTCTCGTCCATCAGCGACGTCAGGAGTTCCCGGTCGAGCGAGCCCCAGTTCACGCCGATCCGAACCGGTTTCCCGTTCGAGACGGCCGCCTCGATGATCCGCTGGAAGTGGGCGTCGTGGCGCGCCCCCGCGCCGACGTTGCCGGGATTGATGCGGTATTTGTCGAGCGCCTTCGCGCATTCGGGGAAATCGTGCAGGAGGAGATGCCCGCTGAAGTGGAAGTCGCCCACGATCGGGGTCTCGAGCCCCGCGTCGCGCACCCGCGTGCGGATCTCGGGGACCGCGGCCGCGGCCTCGGGCGTGTTCACCGTGACGCGCACCAGCTCGGAACCGGCTCCGGCGAGCGCGATCACCTGATCGGCCGTCGCGCGCGCGTCGGCGGTGTCGGTGTTGGTCATCGACTGGACGGCCACGGGATGCCCGCCGCCCACGACCACGCCTCCGATCCAGACGGCCGTGGAGCTCCGGCGCGGGCGTCCGTCCGAT
>DATIQI010000301.1:0-17715 GCA_035470985.1 Acidobacteriota bacterium | reverse complement strand
GTAGGGGGCGAGCGACGCGAGCGGCCCCCCGTCGCCGCGCGCGGGACGGAGGTGCACGATCTTGTTCGGCACGAACGGCCGGCGCACGGCCGCCACCATGGCGAGGAGCCTGGGGTCTCCGAGATCGGCGGCGAGCGTGATCTCGCGCGCCGGACCGATCGCGAAGTCGAGCGCGATCAGGAGCTGCGCGTGCGCGGAGGGAATCTGGGCCGCCTGCCCCGCGAAGGCTCGGAAGAGCCGGTCGGCGCGCGCCTCGTACGTCCCGTCGCCGGTCAGCCGCGCGAGCTTCAGGAGGACGAGCGCCGCGACGGAATTCCCGGAGGGCGCGGCGCCGTCGTAGATCTCCTTCGCGCGGGCGAGGAGCGGCTCGCCGTCCGAGCCGGTGAACCAGTAGCCGCCCCGCTCCTCGTCGGCGAAGAGGGCGTTCATCTCGTCCACGAGGCGGCGCGCCTCCGCGAGGTGCTCGTGCTCGAACGTCGCCTCGTAGAGTTCGAGCCTCCCCCACGCGAGAAACGCGTAGTCGTCGAGGTAGGCGAGATGCGCCGCCTCGCCGCCGCGCCAGCGCGCGAGGAGCCGCCCGTCGTCGCGCGTCAGCCGCTCGCGCACGAACGCCGCGGCGCGCGCCGCCGCGTCGGCGTAGTCGGGATCGCCGAGCACCTGGGCCGCGCGCGCGACCGCCGCGATCATGAGCCCGTTCCACGAGGCGAGCACCTTGTCGTCGCGCAGCGGACGCGGCCGCCGCCCGCGGGCCTCGAAGAGCTTCGCGCGCGCCGCCTCGAGCCGCTTCCCCGCCGCGGCCGGATCGAGGCCCGCCGCGCGCGCCGCCTCGGCGATCTCGCCCGTCATGTGGAGGATGTTCGTTCCGGTGAGGCCGCCGTGGGCCGGATCGACCCAGTTCCCGCCCTCCTGGACGCCGTAGACGGCCGCGACCAGCGCGGCGTCCTCGGGGCTCAGGACGCTTCGGATCTCCTCGGCCGTCCAGACGTAGAACTTCCCCTCCTCCCCCTCGCTGTCGGCGTCCTCGGCGGAGAGGAAGGCGCCCTCGGGACCCGTGAGGTCGCGGAACACGTACGTGACGATCTCGCGGGCCACGGCGGCGTAGAAGCGGTTCCCCGTCGCCTGCGCGCATTCCACCGTCGCGATCAGGAGGAGCGCCTGGTCGTAGAGCATCTTCTCGAAGTGGGGGATCTTCCACGCGCGGTCGGTGGCGTAGCGGTGGATCCCGAATCCGACGTGATCGTAGATGCCGCCGCGGCGAAGCGCCCGGATCGTCCGCTCCACCATGTCGAGCGCGCGGCCGTCGCCCGTCCGCTTCCACCAGCGGAGCAGGAACGAGAGCTGATGCGCCGTCGGGAACTTGGGCGCGGAACCGAACCCGGCGTGCTCCTCGTCGAAACGACCGTGCATCTGCTCGAAGGCGCGGAGGAGGACGTCGTGACCCAGGGCGTCGCCCGGCGCGCCGGCGAACTGGTCGCGCACGGCCTCCGTGATCTTCGAGGCCGCCTCGAGCACTCGGTCGCGCTGCCCCTCCCACGCGCCCGCGATCTGGAAGAGGAGCTCGCGCAGCCCCGGCCGTCCGAAGCGCGCGGCCGGCGGGAAGTACGTGCCGGCGAAGAAGGGCTCCCGCTCCGGCGTGAGGATCAGGGTGAGCGGCCATCCCCCGCTCCCCGTCAGGGCCTGGCAGACGGTCATGTAGACGTGGTCCACGTCGGGCCGCTCCTCCCGGTCCACCTTCACCGGGATGAAGTGCTCGTTCAGGATCGCCGCGATCTCCGTCGACTCGAACGACTCCCGCTCCATGACGTGGCACCAGTGGCAGGTGGAGTAGCCGATGGAGAGGAAGATCGGCTTCTCCTCCCGCGCCGCCCGCTCGAACGCCTCGGTTCCCCACGGATACCAGTCGACGGGATTGTGCGCGTGCTGGAGGAGGTAGGGGCTCTGCTCGCGCGCGAGCCGGTTCGCGCGCCGCGGCTCGGTGGCGTCGCTCACGCGTCGAGGACCTTCTCGATGACGCCGCCCGCCGCCACGCGATCGCCGTCGTAGAGGACCAGCGACTGACCCGGCGTCAGCGCCCGCTGCGGCTCGCCGAACCGGACGACGGCCTCCGCGCCCCCGCGGGGCGTCCAGACGGCCGGAGCGGGCGCGTGCTGATAGCGGATCTTCGCCGCCCCCGCGAGCGGCGCCGCGCCGGTCGGCGGCGGCCCGCCCGGATAGGCGACGCGCGCGACGAGGACCTCGCGGCGATAGAGCGACTCCTCGCGATCGACGGTGACGGTTCCCGTGGCCGCGTCGATGCCGCGGACGTAGAGCGGCACGCCCGCGGAGACCTCGAGGCCCCGGCGCTGGCCGACCGTGAAGGCGTGGACCCCGTCGTGATCGCGAAGGACCGCGCCGGAGGCGTCGGCCACGACGCCGCGCGGGGCGGACGCGACCCGGTCGGGGAAGCGCTCGCGGAGGAAGTCGAGGTAGCGCCTGCCCTCCACGAAGCAGATGTCCTGGCTCTCCCGCTTGTCGGCGACGCCGAGCCCGAGCGCGCGGGCCCGGTCGCGGACCTCCTCCTTCCGGAGCGATCCGATCGGGAAGTGGGCCTTCGCGAGCGTGTCGGGTCCGAGGCCCCAAAGGACGTACGACTGGTCCTTCGCGGCGTCGGCGGCTCGCAGGAGGGCCGGCCGGCCGCTCGCGTCGGCGCCGCGGCGCGCGTAGTGCCCCGTCGCGACGTAGTCGCAGCCGAACGCCTCGGCGCGGCGCATCAGCTCGCCGAACTTCAGCCAGTTGTTGCACTGGACGCAGGGGTTCGGGGTGCGCCCCGCGACGTACTCGCCGACGAAGTCCTCGATGACGCGCTCGCGGAACTCCCGTTCCAGGTCGAGCACGTAGTGCGCGAACCCGAGACGCCGGGCCGTCGCGCGGCAGTCGTCGATCGCCTCGAGGGTGCAGCAGCCCCGGCTGGGCGACGGGCCCTCGGAGTAGCACCAGAGCTTCATGGTGATGCCGATCACCGTGTGCCCCGCGTCGCGGAGGATCGCGGCCGCGACGGCGCTGTCGACCCCGCCGCTCATGGCGACGAGCACGGTGGAGGGCGAGGCCGGGCGGAAGTTCTCGATGGCGGATCGGTTCATGCGCGGGGCGCGGCTCGGGTCGGGCTTCGGGCGGCCGCTAGGCGGCCAGGGTCGGGGAGGCGGCGCGCAGCTTCGCCACGACCCCGGGGAGGACGTCGAGCACGCGGTCGATCTCCGCGCCGGTGGTGTCGCGGCCGACGCTGAACCGGACCGCGGACTGCGCGACCACGGCGGGAACGCCCATCGCGAGGAGGACGCTGGACGCCCGGGAGGAGCCGGCCTTGCAGGCGGCGCCCGCCGAGACCGCGATTCCCTTCATGTCGAGCGAGAGGACCAGGTGCTCCCCCTCGGCGCCGACGAACGAGACGTGCGACGTGTTCCCCACGCGCGGCGCGCCGGCGCCGTGAATCACCACGTTCGGCACGCGCTCCACGAGGCCCGCTTCGAACCGGTCGCGGAGCGCCGTCCAGCGCGGCGCGTCGGTGGCGAGGTCGCGCGCCGCCGCCTCGCACGCGGCGCCGAGGCCGACGATCGCGGGAACGTTGGCGGTCCCGGGGCGGCGTCCCCGCTCGTGCTCGCCCCCGAAGAGGAGCGGCGCGAGGCGGGCTCCGCGGCGCGTCACCAGGACGCCCGCGCCCTTCGGACCGTAGAACTTGTGCGCGGTGATCGTCAGGAGCGTCGCCTGCCACGCCGCCGCGTCGACCGGGATCTTCCCCGCCGCCTGGACGGCGTCCACGTGGTACGCGATCCCGCGCCCGGCGCAGATCGCGCCGATCTCCGCCGACGGCTGGATCACGCCCGTCTCGTTGTTGGCGGCCATGATCGTGACGAGAATCGTGTCGTCGCGCAACGCCGCGGCGACCGCGTCCGGCGCCACCCGCCCGTCCCGCCCGGGCGCGACCCGGGTGACCGTGAAGCCCTCCCGCTCCAGCTGATCGCAGGCCTGGCCGACCGCCTCGTGCTCCACCGCGCTCGTGACGACGTGGCGGCCCGACGCCGCGAGCGCGCGCGCCGTTCCGAGCACGGCCAGATTGTCCGATTCCGTGCCCCCGCTCGTGAAGACGATCTCGTTCGGCGCCGCGTTCAGGAACGACGCGACGCGCGCGCGCGCCTCCTCGACCGCTCCCTTCGCCTCCTGGCCGTAGCCGTGCACGCTGGACGGGTTGGCGTACTCCTCCGTGAAATAGGGGAGCATCGCCTCGAGGACGTCGGGGCGGCAGGGCGTGGAGGCGTTGTGGTCGAGATAGACGCGGGGCATGGGATCGTTCTCCGGGTGGCGGCTCGCTCCCCCAAGGCTACCACATGAAGATGGGGCCGGGCGCCGCCGAGGCGCCCGGCCCGTTCGAAGCCCGTGGGGAGTCCGAGGCGGTTACTGGCCGCCGGCTCCCTTCGCGATGGAATCCGCGGCGGCCTTCTCCGCGGCCATCTTCGCCTTCGTCGCTTCGGCGGCCTTCTTGTTCTCCTCGATCTTCGCGGCCGCGGCCGCCTTGGCGGCTTCGTTCTTCGCGGCGTCGGTCGCCTTCGCGGCGGTGGCCGCCTGGCCGGCTTCGGCCTTCTTCGCGAGGTAGGCCGCGCGCGGCATGATGCGGACCGTCTTCAGCGTGGTCCACTCGTTCGGCTTCGACATCTCGCCGCCCATCATCGGATTCGGGCTGACGGGAGAATTCGCGATCATGTCCAGCACGTCGACGCCTTCGAAGACCTTTCCGAACGCCGTGTAGTGCCCGTCGAGATGCGGCGCCATCCCGTGCATGACGAAGAACTGCGACCCGGCCGAATTCGGGGTCCCGCTGTTCGCCATGGAGAGAACGCCCTTCTCGTGGCGGTGCGTGTTGAACTCGTCCTTGATCTTGTAGCCCGGATCGCCGGTTCCCAGGTCCGGAGCCTTCGGGTTCTTCGACTTCGGATCGCCGCCCTGGATCATGAAGCCCTTGATGATCCGGTGGAATCCCGTGCCGTCGAAGAAGCCCTGGCGCGCGAGCTTCTTGAAGTTCGCGACGGTCTGCGGCGCCTCCTTCGGCCAGAACTCGACCGCCATCCGTCCCTTCGACGTCTCCATCACGGCGATCTCGTCCACGGCCGCACCCGCCTTTCCTTCCGCCGCCTTGGCATTCGGCGCCTTCGGGGCCGCCTTCTTCGCCGCGTCCGAGGCCGGGGGATCCGCGGCCAGCGCCGCGCCCGCAAGCAAGAGCCCCGCGGCCGTCATCCCCACCATGCCACGAATGGACATCCGGTACATCGCACCTCCTCAGTATCTGGGCCGAACCTAGTTGGCGCCCTGTTCCTTCGTCTTCAGCAGCCGGACGATCCGGCGCTGGCGCTCCAGTTCACGCTGCGCGCTCTCCGTGTACGCGGGATCGGCCGCCGCCTGCTCGAATACGGGAATCGCTTCCTCGTGGCGGCCCATCTTGTCGAGCGCTTGCGCCCAGCAGAACTTCAAGCAGGCGTTGGAGCTGTCGCCCACCAGTCCTTCCTTCGCCACGTCGATCGCGCGCTGGTAGCGGGTCGCGTCGTAGTAGGCGTAGGCCATATTGCAGTAAACCCCTTTGTAGTTCTCCGGGTCCGTCCGAACGACCTGCCGGAAGAGTTCCACGGCCCGGTCGGTCTTGTTCGATTTCACGTACGCCTGGGCCAGGTAGTAGCGGTCCACGGTGCCGAGCGAGTCGCCCAGCGCCTCGTAGTGCTTGATGGTGATGGGATAGCGCTCCAGCTTGAAGTTCACCCAGGCGAGCTGCTTCTTGGCCGCCACGTCGAGCGGCAAGAGGGCCAGCACGCGCTGGCACGCGGCGGCCGCCTCGGCGTAGAGCCCGCCCCGCACGGCGGCGGTGGCGAGCGTCCGGACGATCTCCGGATCGCGCGGATTCAGCTCGGCCGCCTTGTAGAGCGCGGAGACCGACTCGGCCGGCTTGCCGTCGCGCGAGTAGGTTTCGCCCATCTGGCGGTAGACCAGCGCCTCGCTCTCGGGGTGGTTCTTCACGAACCGGAACGAGTTCCGGCAGACCGAGAGGGCTTCGTTATAGTCGCCGACCTCGGTCAGCGAATGCGCCAGGGCGAGCCGCAGCGACACGTCCTCGGGCGCCAGCGCGACGGCCTGGCGATAGGCCGTGGCCGACTTCTCGAGGTCGCCCATCGCGAGGTGCGCGTCGCCGAGCGATCGGAACGCGGAGACCATCTGCGACGAGACGCGCGTCGCCCGCTCGAGGAGCGGCACCGCGTCCGAGAACTGTCCGCGCTGGACCTGCACGCGGCCGAGTCCGGCGAGGGCGTCCTGGTTGTTCGGCTCCAGCTCGAGCGCGAGGCGGAATTCGCGCTCCGCTTCGTCGAGCTGCCCGCGGGAGAGGAGATCCGACCCCGAGAGGACGTGCGTTCGCGCCGTCGTGGCGGCCGCCGGCGCGGCGACCGCGCCGGACGCGCCGGACGAGGCATCGGGCGCCGGAGCGCCGCTCCCGGAGCACCCGGTGAGCGCGAGAAGGAGGATCGTCGCGGTGACGGCGGATCCGCGTGCCGTGTGTGGCGTGCTCCGCTGCTTCATCGGTCGGTGCCTCCCTGAACGACGCTGCGGCGCCTCGCGCGCCGGTAACGGGGCGGCCGGAGGATCAGTGCCCTCCCTGGCCCGGCTTCTTCTGCTGGTCCACGTACTCCTGCAGGACCTGGATGCTGTTGCGGGCGCTCTCGGCGATGGTCGAGAGCGAATCGATGCGCACCACGCGGCGCCAGTAGTCGAGCGCCGCCTGGTAGATCCCGGCGTCGGCGAACGCGACGCCGAGATTGTAGATCGCTTCCTGGTTCTCGGGCTCGAGGCGAAGCGCGCGGCGATAGAGCCCCGTCGCGTCGGAGTGGCGCCCCTGGCCGTAGTAGGCGTTGCCGAGATTGCAGAGGGCGCGGACGTTCGTGGAGTCGATCGCGAGCGCCTGCCTGTAGTTCTTGATCGCCTCGTCGATCGTCCCCGTCTCCGCGCGGATGAGGCCGATGCTCACGAGGGCGTCGGCGACCGGGGGCTTCGCGTTCGCGGCCTTCTGGAATTCGCCGAGCGCGTCGTCGCGCTTGCCGTGGACCATGTAGTAGGTGCCGAGATTGTAGTGCGCGGCCGAATCGTCGGGATTCACCTTCGTCGCCTTCAGGAACGCCGCCTTCGCCTCGTCGTAGCGCCGCAGGTCCATGTAGACCGCGCCGAGGCTGACCCACGCCGTCGAGTTGGTCGCCTCGAGCGTCGTCATCTTCTTGAAGGCGTTCAGGGCTTCGTTGTACTGGTGGGCCCGCCGATGCGCGGAGCCGAGCGCGAGCCACGCGTTCGTGTCCTTCGGGTTCTTCTTCGTCAGCTCCTGCGCCTCCGCCACCGTCATCGGCTCGGGAGCCTTGCGCGCCACCGACTGCATGGTCGGCTGAGGCGTGGACGCCGGGGGATCGGCCGCCAGGGCGGCGGGCCCGATCGCGAGGGACGTCCAAAGAGCGGTCGCCGCCCATGCGGCGAGGGGGTGATTCGGCTGTAAGTTCTTACGGTTCTTAGAGTTCATGTTCTCTCCCAGGGGCCACCGATACGCTATCCACTCCGTACCCCGAAGTCAACCCGCTTCTCCCTTGCGCCGCAAGGGATTGGGACGGAGCGTGGTGGCCCTCCGGGAGAGGGCGGTCGAGCCCTACGAGCCCTGGCGCCGTCCGTGCGCCGCCTGCATCTCAGGATACTTGGCCGCGGCGGCCTGAACGTCGGCCGGGAAGTCCTCCATCTCCTGAACCTGGCGGATCTCGATCACCTCGTTCTCCGATCCGGGGCAGCGCTTCGCCCACTCGACCGCCTCGGCCTTCGAGGCGACTTGGATCATCCAGTAGCCGCCCAGAACTTCCTTCGTCTCGATGAAGGGGCCGTCGGTGACCTTCGGCTTTCCGCCCGCGAACGAGACGCGCGCGCCCATCGAAGGCGGGTGGAGTCCGTCGAGAGCGAGGAGAATGCCGGCCTTTTGCAGCTCCTCGTTGTACTTCATCATCGCTTCCACGGCCTTGGCCTCGGGCATGGTGCCGGGCGCGGCCGACTCGTAGCCCTTCGGGATCATCAGCATCATGAATCGCATGGGGAGGCTCCTTTCCTTCCTGGCTTCCAGGGCTTCGGGGCTCCTGGATCCGCGCGGGGCCCGTCGAGGGATCCCGGCGCGGCGTCTCGCCCCGATTCTACTCCCTTGTCGAACGGACGCCCCCGTTTTCGACATCTCCGGCTCCCGGCGGAAAGCGGTACTGGAGCGCCTCGGCCAGGTGCTCCGGGCGGACGGCGTCGGAGCCCGACAGGTCGGCGATGGTGCGGGCGACACGACGCGTCCGGACGACGCCCCGAGCCGTGAGCCCGAACCGATCGACCGCTCTCCGCAAGAGAAGGCGCGCCGCGGCGTCCACCGGAGCCACGCGCGCCAGATCGCGCGCGGCGAGCGCGGCGTTTCGCCTCGGGCGGGGCGTCCGCTCCGCGGCCACGGCGCGGGCGGCGATCACCCGTTCCCGGACCGAGGACGAGGGCTCGGCCGCCTCGATCGCGAAGAGATCGTCCATCGGAACGGCCGGCACCTCGAGGATCAGGTCGATCCGGTCGAGGATCGGCCCCGAGACCTTCGACCAGGCGCGCGCGATCGCGTCGGGCGTGCACGCGCACCTCCGGCGCGGGTCGCCGTGAAAGCCGCAGGGGCATGAATGCGTCGCGCAACTGTTGTGATTTGGGTGGAGGGACTAGTGGAAGGCGTGGCCTTCACTTGGGGGCGGACGGGGAAGTAGGCGAGATCGATCTCGATCTCCTCCTTCCCGACCGTGATGGTCTCCAGCACGGCTTCGATGATCTGCCGCCGGTCCTCCTTGGAGAAGGTCGGCCAGCGCTCGTAGAGGTCGCGCGCCTCGGCGAGGATCTCGTCCTTGGAGAGGAGTTGGATCTTCTGGAAGTCCACCTCGCCCTGGAGCCGCGGCAGCTCCTCCTCGACGGACTTCCGGCGCTCCTCGAGCGGGTGATTCTGCCGGGCGAAACCGTCCGTGGAGATCCCGTCGGCCTGGTACAGGCGGTACAGCTTCTCCATCTCCTGGCGGATCCGGGCTTGCTCCGCCTCCAGGGACGTGAGGCGCTCCTCCTTGGCCTTGATGTCCTCGTCGGCTTGGGCGAGGTGCCGGGCGATGTCGTCCGGGGACACCAGGAAGCCCTTGAGCTGCTCCTGGAAGAAGGTTTCGAGATCGTCCGTCCGGACCTTGTTCCGGCAGCGGTAGCAGACGTACTTGGGCGAGTTCCAGGGGACGTACATCTTCGCACCGCAGCGGCAGCGCACGAACCCGGTGAAGAGGTGGACGGCCTTCCGGGCGGGTCGTTTGCCCTTCTCCCGCTGCGCGTCGAGGATCGCGTTGCACGCGTCCCAGAGCTCCTCGGACACGACGGGCGGGACCGGGGTGAAGACCCACTCCTCCCGGGGCTTCAGCTTCCAGTGCTTCTTGTGGCCGAGCGACTTGGTGTAGTTGGCGCGGCGCTGGCCCTTGGCCGAGGGGTCGCGGAGCAGCCGGTCCACGGTCGTGTCCGAGAACCGGGAACCGTTCCGCGTGCGGTGACCCCGCTCGTTGAGGATCCGGGCGACCGTCTTCTTCCGCCGGTGCTCGAGGAAGAGTTCGTACAGCAGGCGCCGGACCGGCACCTCGTTCGGATCGGGCGCGAGCCGCCGGTTCTCCCACCGGTAGCCGAACGGGGCCGCCCCGCCGATGGGCTTCCCGAGCTGCGCCCGGATCGGGACCGATGCGGCGACGCGCTCCGAGATCTCCTCGCGCTCCCACTGGGCCATGCCGGCGATCATGGTGTAGAAGAGGCGGCCGGCGGGCGTCGTGGTGTCGATGGACTCCTGAAGGCTGATCAGGTCCGCGTCGTGCTCGCGGAAGAAGTCCGCGAAGTCCAGGAGCTCGCGGGTGTTCCTCGCAAGGCGGGCGAGCTTCGAGAAGATGAGCGCGGTGATCCGGCCGGACTTCACGCCCCCGAGCATCCGCTCCGCCTCGGGGTGCTCCCGGACCGACTTCCCGCTCACCGCCTCGAGGCGGTAGACCTCGCGAACGCGCCAACCCTTGGACTCGGCGTACGCCCGGGCTCGGCGCTCGTGGTGCTCGGGGCTTTCACCGCGGGCTTGGTCTTCGGTCGAGACGCGGATCCAAATGCCGACCGATCTCACGGCCTTGGCAATGGGCGATACTCCTCTCATAGTGGCCCTCCGCTGTAAACCGGATCCCGATGCACGGCAGGCGGCCGTGCATCAGACGGTACCGCCTTGACGTCCCTGACCCTGCGTGCTAAAGCGACCCCCCTGCCTCTGGGGATCGGTCCCTGAATGGTTCAGGGGTCGATGCACCGGGGGTAGATCATGTTCCTTTCCGAAGTCCCCATCGATCGAATTCGGCTCGGCCGCATGGGCCTGCCGCGGGTCTTCTGGGTCCGTGGCAGCCTCAGCACTCTCCCGCGCCAGGATTCCGGGGATCAGCTCGGCCAGCTCACGATCTCGGTTTCCTGTGTCGAGGCGGAATTCCTGCCAGCGTGCCGCCAGCACCTCCAACGCGTCGCAGCCGCTCGGCACGGCACGCAGCTCAAGCGTGGCGACCGTGGATGGGTTCTCCGAATGCGGGAGCGTCTCGAGGCGAACGCGCACCGAGAACTCCTCCACCGCGTGGCGGGCATCGTGGCAGACCTCTTCGCCCTGTATCGGACCTCGAAGGCCGCCCGCTGGGCTGCGCCTCGATCCCGAATCGCTCGTCGCTCTCGCCGCCCCTCACGCTGAGGGGCGGCTTCTTAGCCTTCGGCAGCTCTCATGCGGTCCAGCCATTCGACGACCGCAGCGGGCGGCCGAATACCGGAGAGCTGCGGCGCCTCGTTGCGCAGAAGCCATCGCGCGAGGAAGTACTCCTGGTAGGCGCGGTGGCTGAACCCAAGGCGTACCCCCTCAACTCCCTGGGCGGGCGCTTCAACCCGTAGCAGGCTGTTCGAAACCAACCCCGCCGAATCGGGCACGGCTCCCAGCTCGGGGCACGCCCGGGCGAGGGCCCGGAGCGTGCACATCGGAAGGAGTACCATCGTCGATCCCTCCACGGTGACCATCAGCCCCGCAGCCGCTTCCATCGCGAGGAGGGCGAGGCTCACGCGTTGTTCATACTGCTCCTCCACGGTTCTGATCCCTGGCCTTGCGGGCCCGCCCTTCTCCAGCGGCGCTACGAAGTCCCGGTAGATCTTGAACTGGACCCACTGCTGGAACAGTTCAACGCGTCGAGAGCGGAGTATGGGCCCCTCCACCAGCAACTCCAGGATGCACCGAAGGAAGAGGGGGCGACGAGGGATGTCGCCGTACACGGCATCGTACGAGTGGGACCGAACGAGTTGGACGAAGTCCGCGATTCGCGCGCGGGCATCTGGGTCGTCTAGCGTCGACCGGAACCGGTCGGCGAGCTCCTCAATCTGGGTGTCCATCCAGGGCAGGAGTTCGACGACGTTCCACCGGTACTGAGGCGGGGCCGAGTTGCGAGGGGAGGTGTCGATTGGAGTTCGCAGCTCGACGGCCCTGGCCGCCCACCATTCGCTTCGTGCCGAGACCACGAGCGGCACCGCGACCTCGTGCAGCGACCCAATGAACCGATGGAGCCCGCCGGGGCGGTTGATGGGAACCGATTCATCGAGGCCGTCCACGATCACGGCGATCGGGAATTCGGGTCGCCGGAGCATGTAGCCGAGCACATGCCTGCCGAGGCGAAGCGCAGCTGGCCGAACATCCTCGGGGTATTCGTTGCCGAGCTCGTTGAGGACTTGACCGGTGGAGAGGAGAGCGGCCGTCGTAAGGCTATCGTTCGGAAGCCGCGCGGCCGCGAGGAATACGACGACCCGGGGCGATCCGTTCAGCCCGCGTAGGAGGCACGTGGTCTTGCCAAATCCATATTCACCGAGGAGGATCGTCCGCGTCCCCTCCTCAGGCGTGAAGAGAGACCCGCTGGGGTCGGATTGCTCCGCTTCGAACGCCTGCTCCTCCAGAAGCCGCCGTGGCTCCATGCGCAGGACGCGTCGCTGGTTCGGAACGGACTCGATATCGGAGCAGAGGGGGGTTGCGAGGCGGAGATCGGCCCGAACACTTGCGCTGCTCTCGGTCCGCAAGCGCTCCAGGAGCCGGCGTGAAATGGAGCGAAACAACTCGATGCGGAGTGCTCGACGATCCCAGTGGATTGCACTCGTTGCTCGGCCAGACGCTACGAGTCCGTCGAGGGCGGCCCGGACCTGACCTATCAGTTGCGGGGACACGATGGGTTGGTTAGTGAACAGAACGTACTCCTGAGCGGAGAACGGCCCCTCTTGGAAGCGCTCGATGGACGCTACGCATCGCCGCACAGCGCTGCGGTCCATGGCGTGGGCCTCGCTGCCTTTGCACTGCAGGACTGCGGTAAACAGCGGTGGCCGTCCCACCACGAAGTCGATACCCTTCCTATCCAGCGAGCTAAGGGATCGGCCACGCTCGCACGTGGGCCACAGGACTCGGAGCCACTCAAGTAGGACCCGCTCGAGATCTCGGCCGGTGTAACGAGCAAGCTCGCCCGCCATCCGCTTCAAGAGGCTCCCTCCAGCGCGCTCACCGATCTCCGGCCATTCCACCGAACCTACCTCCGCGGCCCACGTGGGGGCGCCGTACCGTGCTCGGCCATCTTGGGGCATGTCGTGGAGCTGAAGGCAGGCTGACCAAACCAGCGTCGGCAACACTTCGAGCGATCGGGATACGAGCCGCAGTCGGGATTGGTATGGTTTGCACTATCGGCCCCGCGGGCGACGAACAACTAGGAGCACGACCTGCTCCAGTGCCCAGACGCAGCGTGCAATCCGGATGGCGGCCAAGCCGCTCGCCAGCGCCGACGCATAGAGAATGAAACGGATGGGCTCGTCATCGCGGTCGAGAACGAGGCCCACCAGTGCGAAGAGTGTGGCAATTGCCAGGAGCCACGTCGCCTGGATGTAGATCCGATAGAGCGTATGGTAGTGGGGGCTCTCCCGAACGATCGCCAGTTGATCCATGGAGGAGAACCCGAGCACGATCGACACGGCGGTCAGGACAAACCCAAGGAGGGCGCCGAACACGGATGCCAGGGCGCCGTAGATCTCCGACCGATTCCCGTCCAGCACCCTTATCAGTCGGGCGAGACCCCCGAACCGTTCTACCCAGAGGACGAAGGCGATCGTCAGGAGAACCACCAGGACGGGTTCCGCCCACATGAAGTTGCGTCGCCAGAAGGTGATCATGCTACCCCCGCGTGACCGCCAGAGCGGCCCTGAGGTCATCCCGAAGCTCTCCATGCGCCTCGGCAATGCTATCGAACGCCGAGTCGGCATCGAGCGCCCTGCTCCGCTCGTTCATCCGGACGATCTGCTTGCTGACGATCAGCTGATCCCGCAATACATCGATCTCGTCCACCTGGCCGGAGCGACCCGAGTAGCCGCTTACGACGAACGTTCTTGCCTCGGCCCGGAGATCATCCATGCCAGCCATCCTGCGGACCGCGCGAAGGACCTGTGCACCGAGTGCGCGACGCGAGTGCGGACGCATCCGGAGCACGACCTCGATGTCTTCCGCATCGCCCGCCTGGGTAGCGGCCTCGAACGCCTCGGACAGCGATTGGCTCGCGCGCCGTACCGAGGCGGCCAAGCTCGCCCGACCCCGGAGCCGGAGGACGCGCACGTCGCGGAGGTCAGCGAGCTGCTCCGCAATGTCCGCCCGGAGGAGAGGCTCGAACTCGATCTCGAGACCCTCGTTCTTGCTTGCGATGTACTGACTCAGGCGCGATAGGCGCGGACCGTAGAAGTTGAAGTCCGAGCCAACGATGTTGTCCGGGAAGAAGATCACGTGCACGGACTCCACGAGGCCGGACGCAGGTGAGATACGCAGCTGGCTCAGGCGTCCGGCGTTCTCGACCTGGGGGAGGCCTGCCCGTCGAACCGTCCCGAAGATGAGCCTGGGCGGGCGCGCCGACGCCCGTGGCCAGGCGCAGAGTACCTGTCCCTCGTCCATGGTCAAGTAGCGACCCGGCTCACCATACGGGAGCAGGGCAATCCGGGACAGCGCTGGTCGAATGTCGATCGGCATGGGGCGCCCGGCTGCATCCAATCCCGCATAAGCCCGATAGAAGTGGACTTTCCGTTCCAGCGTTGGCCGTTGCGGAGATGATCTGGGACGCATGCAGCCTCCTCCGATTGGTGGTCACTTGGCCAGGTGCAACCTCCGGAGCGCCCGAGCGACAATCGTGGAAATGGCACTCCACCGCGTCTACGAGGGCCACGTCCCCTCTGACAGCGCTGGGTTCGGCACTTCGAGAGCCTTGGGTGAGAATCCGGACCGGCGATTCTCATCACTTGTTCTTGCCTCGAACCATTCCTTTGAGCGTTCTTGCAATGACAGTCGCAACGGCGCCGTGACGATTTGCACGCTCCTCCGGGCTGGTCGCCCCCAATCGCACCTTGATCCGGTAGCCGCGCACGGTCTGCTCGGTGGACCGCGATGCGGCCTCGATGCCATCGAGGAAATCGAACAACTCCTCGGGCATGAGGCAGGCCACCTTGCCTGCTTGCTCCTCGGATAGTGCCGCGGCGACCAGCGCTTTGATGTGGTTCAGCGTTCGCCTCTCGGAGGTAACCACGACCACCTGCTCGAAGCCAGCGGCCAGGCACTTCTGGACGTTCTGGAGCTCGTGCTCTGGCGTGGTTGAGACCCCGATCTCGCAGGCGACGGACCGGTCACCCTTTCGCAGCGCGACATCCACACTGCCGAGGCCGTCGAGGATGCGCTCCTCGATATCGGCGCGCCACCCGTGTGCCTCCGCCCATCGCCGGATGAGCTCCTGGAGATACTTGTGCTGGCTTCCGCCCCTTCCCCGCGTCGGAGGTTCGACGGGTGCCAGAGATCCGACGCGATCCGACTGAGGCGCCGGAGCCGTCCGCTGGGGTACGCCGCGTCGGGAAACCGACGGCATCGGGTCCCCGTCGCGCTCGGCGTTCGGTGACTCGGGCTCCAGTCCGCGGAGCAGCGCCTCGACCTCCGCCCTGGGCCTCGCGTACCGCTCTCGCGTTTGGGCCACGATCCGCAGGCGGAGCCCTTCCCCGGTTCCCGCTTCGACCCCTGGGAGCAGCTCGGTCCGGAGGTTGAAGTCGTACTCGGCCCGCTCGACCCGCGCGATCGCCTCCCCGATCCCGAGGCTCTGGAGGTCCTGGGCCGTGAAGTGGGCGAAGCCGTCCGCGAGCTTCCGCGCGTCGTCGTCCCCGACACGGAAGCAGACCCGGGCGTACGGGTTCGCAAGTACCGACGCCAGAACCTCCGGGCTCCGGCTCCCCACCTGCCGGAGCTCCTGGTGGGCCAGGATGAGCCCGAGGCGGTACTTCCGCGCTCCCGAGAGGATCGCCTCCATCGAGGGCGTGACGAAGTTCTGGAACTCGTCGATGTACAGGTAGAAGGGGCGGCGCTCCGAGGCCGCGAGCTCCTGGCGGGAGATGGCGATCTGGTGGAGCTTCGACACCAGGAGCGTCCCCAGGAGGTACGCGTTCTCCTCACCGATCGCACCTTGGGACAGGCGGCAGAGCAGCACCCCTCCCGTATCCATGAGCTTCCGGAGGTCCAGACGGCTCTCCTTCTGGGCCACCATGTACCGGATCGGCTTCGGGCGGAGGAAGGTATCGAGGCGCGTCAGGAGGGGCGCCTGGGGCTTTCCGGAGAGGAGCGGGAACTCCCGCTCCCAGTAGTAGACCACCTCGGTGTCCTTCACGCCCTTGAGGTACTCCCTCCGGAACGCCCCCTCGACCAGGAACCGCCTCAGGTCCACCAGCGTCCCGCCCCGCTCGCTCTCGAGGAACGCCTGGATGGCGTTCCCCAGGACCGAGGTCATCTGGTCGCCCCACGACGTGGAGAGGCGGCGGAACACCGAGACGAGGTCCGAGGAGAGAAGCGTCCGCTCGAGCTCCGAGTGGGCCGTGAGCACGTTGAAGCCGATCGGGTGCTCCGCGTCGGCGGGATCGAGGAGCACGACGTCGCCCGCGCGGTCCGGCGGGCACCGGCGGAGGATCTCGTCCACGAGGTCCCCGTGGGGGTCGAGCACGGCGAGTCCCGCCCCGGCTGTAAGATCCTGGAGGATACCATTCAGGAGCAGCGTGGACTTGCCGGTGCCGGACGCTCCCACCACGTACAGGTGGCGCGAGCGCTGCTCCTCTGAGAGCCCCACCTCCACCGTCCTTCCCGCATGCTCGTTCACCCCGAGCGTGTACGGCTGCTCGACCGTGATCCCCGGCGCGGCGCTCGTCCGGCGCACCTGCCGCACCAGCTTCCCGATGCGAACGGACGACGATGGCGGGTGGACGAGGGAGGCGAGCTCAGCCGAGCCCAGGATCATCCCGCTGCGCCGCGTCCGGCGGTCCAGCAGGTCCTGCTCGTGGTCGTCGTCCGGGTACTCCGCGTTCGAGAGCGGGATCAGTTGGTTGGCCGGCGGGTTCGCGAGGGCGTTTAGAGCCCAGCCCAGACCGCGAGCGATCGTGGTCGCTCGGCCCTGCACGGGGCTCTTCGCCGCGAACCGGATCACGACCGCGAACAGGGGGCGCGACACCTTCTCCTTCGCCAGCGCCGTGACCTCCGGAGCGTCCAGGAAGAAGGGGCTTCCCTGCTCGTCCAGCACGGCCCTCCGGATGCTGTCGGCCCAGGGGTGTCGCACGGGCTGGAGCAGCACCTGGAGCACTCCCACCTCGCCCTCTCGGAGATCCGAGAGTGCGGCTGCGATTCCCGCGAGCGGGTCAACCCGAAGACTCCGGTACGCACGGAGCGGCACCATGAACTCCTCGGCCATGCCGTACTCTGCGACCAGGGCATCCGCGCCGGGCGAGGTGGTCCACGTGCGCTCCAGAGTACCGTCCGCGTCCACTACCGCCGCCTCGGGGAACGCGGCCGCGAGGTGGTGACGCAGCGTTGGACGAACGCACTCGGCGCACGCGAACTGGATCTCGATGCGGGCGGGACCCCCGATCACTTCGAACGCGAGGGGTCGCTCGGACCTCGGCAGGGTCGTGAGAAGGTGCTCCGCCGCCTCGACGGACACGGAAGCCGACTGCGGCAGCACGACCGAGACCTCGGCCATCGGCTCCTCCGAGTCGTCCGGCTTCGGCTCCGGGGTCGTCTCCTCCTCGATCTCGATTGGCGCGTCGGGCGGACCGTGGAACGCGCCGATGAGGCCCTCCGCGAAGCGGCTGAGGAGAGTCGGGCGCCGGCTTGGGTCGGGAGTAGCTCCGGAAGGTGTGACAGCGTGGAAACGGAACGGCGTGAATGGCGGCTCAATCTGGACCCGGTCGGGGTGAACTTCCCAACCCCGACCGCGCGTCTCCCAGCGGTAGAACTGCTCAGTCAGGAGCCCGGCGCGGGTCTTCGAAACCTGCCCCGGTGCATCTTGGGCCGCCCGCGCCACGTCGTCCCCGCTACCCCAGCCGGTCCCCTGGTCAACATTCGCCCGGTCGTCGCGGCGTTGCGCGAGTTCTTTGGTTCTTCCCAGCTTTCACAGTTCATGGATCAGACCAATCCGCTCGCAGAGCTGCGTCACAAACGCACGTTGTCGGCACTTGGTCCTGGTGGCTTGCGCCGTGAACGGGCGGGCTTCGATGTGCGTGATGTGCATCACT
>DATIQI010000300.1:0-10898 GCA_035470985.1 Acidobacteriota bacterium | reverse complement strand
GTGGAGGGCGACCCCTCGCACGGCCAGGCGCTCGGAAGTCTGGCGGAAGCGTATCTTCGCCGCGAGGAGTGGTCGCTGGCCGCCGGTGCGTACGCGGCGGCGGCGGGCGCGATGCCCGAGCGCGCGCCGGAGCTGATGACGAACGCCGGCGCGCTCTATCAGCGTGAAGGAAAGTTCGACGCCGCGCGCCAGGCCTACAAGATCGCGCTCGCGGCCAGGCCCGGGTTCGACCCGGCCGAGCGGGGCATGAAGTCGCTTGGGGAAGCGCCCGGCAGCGCGGGCGGGCACGAGCACCATGAGGGACACTGAGCGGAGGGGGATGGTGAAGACTCGAAAGCGGAAACCGTCGCGCGCGGCCGCGGCGAGGCGCAAGACGCCGGCGCTCTTCGTGTACGGGAGCCTTCTCCACAAGAAGTACTGGCGCCGCGCGCTCGGCCCCAAGGAGGCCGCGCGGATCAAGCTCGTCGCGGCCCGGGCCCCGGGATGGAGGCGCTGGTGGACCGGCGTGCGCCGGAATTACGGCGGCGCGGTCCTGAACATGAAGCGGGCGACGGGCTACGCGATGTGGGGCGCGCTGGTAGAAGGACTTTCGGCCGAGGCGTGGGCTCGCCTCGACGCGCAGGAGCGTTCCCATCTCCCGCGCCAGCGCGTGCTCGTGGTGACGGCGCGCGGCCGGCGAGTCGCCGCCGACTGCTATCGGCAGCGGATTCGCGGCGCCGAGGGAAGGCCGGCGGCCGACTACGTGGCCGCGGTCCGGGCGGGCGCCCGACGATTGGGAACGGCCGCGTCGCGCGACGTGGAGGCGGACATCGCGCGTGTGATGGCGAAGTTGGAGGCCCGTGAGAGCCGGCGCCGGTCGGGGTAGTTGGTCGGTAACTTGGTAGGCGTGGGCGCGTGGCGCGGGCGCGTTGCGCGGGCGCGTGGCGTGGCGTGGCGTTGCGTGGCCGCGGCTTGCGGGTGGCCGTGCGGCGCGACGGGGCGATTTTTAGAGGGCCGTTGAACGATTTCTGTTGACGAGTTCGAACGTGGCGGCTGTCTTCGCGCCGCGATCGATCGCGGGAGCCCGCTCCACGCCTCGAGAGCCGGCGTTACGCGCGCGATCGTGCACCGTGGTGACTCGATTCCAGTGGGCGCTCTCTCGCTGCTCCCTGCAGGCGCGCGACGCCGTCGCGGAACACCGTGATACAAGGACTCCACCCCCAACGAGCCCGACCCCCACCGGGCGCAATGAACGTCCTGCCCCGCGAAGAGGTTTCGCCATGCATCGGTACGCGCTGACTCATCTCAGCGACGCGGCCCTTCTGCGCGCTCTCGCCCGGCTGATCGCCCAGGATCGGTGGACGACGGCGGAGATCCTGGCTCATATCGCGGAGGTCGATGCCCGACGGCTCTACGCCCCGGCCGGCTACACGTCCATGCATGCTTACTGCGTGGGCGAGCTGCGGCTTTCGGAGGATGCGGCCGCACGACGGATCCAGGCGGCGAGGGCAGCGCGCCGCGCGCCGGCCTTGTTGGGGGCCGTGGCCGACGGGCGGCTTCATCTCACCGCGGTATGCCTCTTGGCGCCGTATCTCACGACCGAGAACGCGGAGGAGCTGGTCGAGGCGGCCACCCATCGCCGGAAGGCGGAGATCGAGCTGATGCTGTTGCGGCGACTTTCGCCGGCGAGTGTCGCGGAACATGCGCTAGCGCATGTTGAGGGCGGTGGGTCGGGGCCGGGCGGTGATGCCGGCGAACATGCGCCAGCGCATGCTGAGGAACGTGGATCGGGGCCGGGGGCCGATGCCGGCGAACATGCGCTAGCGCATGTTGGTGGTGTTCAACTCGAGTCGCTGAGCCATTCTTCGGAGCGGGTTTCGCTCCGAGTCTCGATTACGGTCGGCACGCAGGAGAAGCTCCGCTACGCACAGGCGCTCCTGAGTCATGCCGTGCCGACTGGTGACCCGGCCGAAGTGCTCGATCGCGCCCTCGATGTCCTGATTCGGGAACTGGAGCGCCGAAAGTTCGGGGCGGGCTCGGCGCGGGCAGGGGCCCGGGCGGCCACAGCGACGCGGTCGGAGGCGGCCACCTCGGCGCCACGGCCGGCTTCGAGATCCCGCTACGTTACCGCCGCCGTCCGCCGTTCCGTCTGGGAGCGGGACGGGGGACGCTGCACCTTCGTGAGCCCCGAGGGCCATCGTTGCGACGCACGACGGTTCTTGGAGTTCGATCATGTCGAGCCCGTGGCGCGAGGCGGGCCCTCGACGGTGGAGGGGCTACGGCTCCGCTGCCGCACGCACAATCAGTATGAGGCGGAGCGCGTCTTCGGGGCGGGCTTCATGAGCGAGCGGCGACGGGAAGCGAGGCTGGCGCGGGCCAAAGCACGAGACCGGATCCGGACCGATTCACGGAGGCGGAGCCGAGAGGAATCACAAGTCCGCGAGATCCAGAACTGTCTCAGGAATCTTGGGTGCCGGGCCGATGAGGCGCGGCGGGCGGCGGAGCATGCCGTTGGCGTCCTCGGGAAGGGTGCCGGGCTGGAGGAACGGGTACGCGCCGCACTGCGCGCGGTCGGTCGAACGTCGGTCGCAACGATGATCCCGGTGTGCCCCGCCGCGCCGGGGAAGTCCTACGAACCTCCGTTGTAGACGACGTGCCAGTTGATTCGCCGGTCTTTGGTCACATCGTACCGCAGGAGGAGCGACACCTCGATGTGACCGTCGTCGGCGACCGCCCAGACATGCCCAGCCGGGAGGATCCAGATCGAGCCCTCGCGGAAGGCCATCGTGCCGCCCACCACGCCCTCGGCCGGGATCAACTCGGGGTGTCGGAGGAGATCGGCTCGAAGCGAGTCGGCCGGCGACGCGAATCCGGCGCGCTGAAGCCAGTCCCGCTCCACTGAGTCGAGAAGGTCGTGCTTGCCGGCGCCGCCCTCGCTCGTTGGCGGCGGCGGCGGTAGACGCGGCTCGGTGCGTATCGCGCGCCAGCCGAGCCACGCGTTCAACGCGAGACTGGCGATCAGGAGGAGCGCGACTCCAAGCCGTCTCATCGATCCTGCCCTCCGCGCCCCCCTACTCGTCCACCCAGCGCGCGAGAAACAGGTTCGTGACATTCGACTTCGGATCCGCGCGGTTCGAGGACCAGACGACCCAGCGGCCGTCGGGGCTGAAGTGGGGGAAGCCGTCGAATCCGGGCGCGGTCGTGATCCGCTCCGGCTCGCCGCCCTTCTTGTCGAGCATCCAGAGATCGAACTCGCGGATGCTGGCGCCCACGTTGGACGACCAGAGGATTCGTTTGCCGTCGGCGTGGAACGTCGGGCAGAAGTTCGCGGCGCCGTTCTTCGTGAGCTGGCGCACGTTCGTGCCGTCCGCGTTCATGAGGAAGATCTCGAGCGCGCTCGGGCGGATGAGACCCTTCGCGAGGAGCGCCTTGTACTCATCGAGCTTCGTTCCCTCGGGGCGGCTGGCGCGCCAGACGATCTCGGAGCCATCGGGCGAGAAGAAAGCGCCGCCGTCGTAGCCGGGCGTGCTGGTAAGCCGGCGGACGTTGCCGGCCTCGTCCATTTCGTAGAGATCGAGATCGCCGTCGCGCGTGGACGTGAAGACCAGCTTCCCGCCGCGCGAGCACCAAGTCGCCTCGGCGTCGTACCCGGGGTTGTCGGTGATCCGCTTCCGGTCGGTTCCGTCGGGCTTCACTTCCCAGAGATCGTACGTATCGTAGATCGCCCAGACGTATCCCTGACGCATGTCGGGCGGCGGCGGGCAGGAATCGCCGCCCGCCTCGGTGGAGGCGAAGACGATACGGTCCTGCTCGGGATAGTCGTAGTAGCCGCACGTCGTGCGTCCCTTGCCGCTCGAGATCATCGTGACCACGCCGGACTCGAGGTCCATCACGTACTGCTGGTCGCACTTGGAGCCAGGCACGGTCGCCTGGAACGTGATCTTCCGGCCATCGGGGCTCCAGTAGGGTTCCGCGTTCTCGCCTCCGAACGTGAGCTGGCGGATGTCGGCGAGCCGCTTCTCTCCGTCGAAACGCGTGGCGAACGGCTTGCCCGCGCCCGGCTTCCACTCGGGGCCCGGACGGCCTTCGAAGAACTCGGAAGGCTTCCAGGTGCCCGAATCGGCTGAAGCCGAAGCGGCCTCGGGCATCCCGGCATGTGGATTCGCGGGCGCGACGGGCTTCGCCGCTTCCGGCTTCGCGGCCTGTGGCGCGTGCGCCGAGATCACCGCTGCCGCCGGCGCGCCACCCGGAGTACCACCCGGAGTACCACCCGGCGTGCCGGCCGGCGCGCTGGCGGCCGCCGCTGCGGCGGCCGCGGGGGCGCGACCCGCCGAGCCCCGCTCTCCGAGCGTGGCGCGGAACGTCATCTCCTTCTCGGCGCGGATCACGACCACGTCCACCGTTTGCCCCGGCTTCTGGTCCTGGAGCGCGTAGGTCATGTCGTAGAGATTCGCGATCTTCGTGCCGGCGATCACCATGATGCGGTCGCCGCCCCGGATGCCGGCCAACTCGGCGGGGCCGCCCGGGCGAACGTCCGAGAGAAGGACGCCGCCCTCGGTCGCCTCCATCGCGCGGAAGTCGGGGACGGTGCCGAGATAGGCGCCGTAGCCGCGGCTGTCGCCGGACATCGCGGGCGCGGCGCTCGCGCGGGCGTAGACCGGCCCCGCCGCCGAGACCGCCGTCGCGAGGTCCGAGGCCAGCGCCGCCGTGAAGCGCGTTACCGCCGCGCCGCCCACGGCGTTGATCGTGTCGGCGTCGTCGGTCGGCGTGTGGTAGTCCTCGTGCGTCCCGGTGAAGAGATGGAGCACCGGGATCTGCTTCGCGTAGAACGACGTCTGGTCGGAGGGGCCGTAGCCGTCGCCGCGCGCGGCGATGTCGAGCCGGTTGGCGGTGGCGGCGCGCTGGATGAAGTCCTTCCACTCCGCGGCCGACTCCGCGCCGAGCGCGACGAGCGTATCGCCGCTCAGGCGGCCCACCATGTCGAGATTCACCATCGCCTTCACCTTCTCGATGGGGAAGGGGGCGTGTTCGACCAGATACGCCGATCCCGCCAGGCCCGTTTCTTCGGCTGAGAAGAGCATCACGGCCACCGCGCGATGATCCTTCGCGGCGCCCAACTGCTTCTTCATCGCCTCGCCGGCGAGAATGACGGCCGCCGTGCCGGATGCGTTGTCGTCGGCGCCGTTGTGGATCGCCTTCTCGTTCGGGCGCATGGAGCCCTGGCCGCCGTAGCCCAGGTGATCGTAGTGCGCCCCGATCACGACGTACTCGCCGGCGAGCGCGCCCTTGCCGGGGAGGATCCCGACGAGATTCTGGGTCTCCGTGTTGATGGCGCGGAGCGCGACGGTTCCCTTCACGCGGACCCCGGTCGCGGCGCGCGAGCGAGGGGTGAGATCGCGGTCCACGTCCTTCTGGAACCGGGCGAGATCGATCCCCGCCGATTGGAGCCATCGTTGCGCCGTGGAGGTCTTCACCTGGACGATCGGAATACCGGCCGAACTCTCGGGTCCGTCGTTCTTCAGGGCGGGGATCTTGTCGTTCCCCTCGTCTTGGAGCGGGCCGGTCGTGAAGACGACCGCCACGGCGCCCCGCTCGCGCGCCTGCATCGCCTTGTAGCGGAGCGCCGACCAGCGGCTGGGGCGCTTC
Source organism: Acidobacteriota bacterium (assembly GCA_035470985.1). Classification (GTDB taxonomy): domain Bacteria; phylum Eisenbacteria; class RBG-16-71-46; order SZUA-252; family SZUA-252; genus SZUA-252. The sequence goes on along the minus strand of DATIQI010000300.1, from coordinate 5,273 downwards.
CCGTCGAACGGCGAGCCGTCGTCCTTCTCCTGGGGCTCGTAGCGAAGGATGAGCGCGACCTTCCCCTTTAGGTCGACGCCGTCCAGCTCGCGGTAACCGATCGGGGCGGCCTCGATGCCGTAACCGACGAAGGCGATCTCGCCCTCGAAGGCGCCCGCCGAGGAGAAGCCGAGCGGGGTCCACTCGTCTTCCTTCAGGCCGTCGATGGCGTTCCCGGCGAGCTTCTCCACGCCGATCTTCACGGGGAAGGCCTGGCGGTACGATTTCCCGAAACCGGGCTGGAGGCCCGCCGACTTCAGCCGCTTCTCGATGTAGTCCGCGGCCAGTTTGATTCCCTTCGTGCCGAGTCCGCGGCCTTCCATCTTGTCGTCGGCCAGGATGGTGACGGCTTCGCGGTAAGCGGCCGCGTCTCTTTGAAGCGCCGGATCAGGGGGAGCGGGGACGGCGGCGTCCGCCGCCACGGCCGACGCCGTCGAGGAGGCGCCCCAAACGAGGGCGAGCGCAAAAGCCGAGGCAACGGCGCGGGCGAGCCTGCGCCGGAAATCGATTCGGGCCTTCCGAGACATGCGGATCTCCCTGGATCGTGGGTGGGGGACGGCTGCTTTCCCCGAATGCTACCAGGGGACCCCCGCGGCGGGAACGGTGCGAAAGGAGGAGGTTCCGGGCGGTCCGGGGTACGGGGCCCGGGGGCTAGAGCTCCGGCGCGATCGCCGCGGCGGCCTCGGCGGAGGTCCGGACGGGGACGATCTCGAAGTCCACGAGATCGTCCCAATGATCGGTCCACTCTTTCAGGAGCGCGGCGTTCGGCGCTTCCATGACCTGGAAGCAGCGGTGGAAGTCGAGGTCCACCCAGCTGGTGACGTACGTCACGCCCTCGGGCGCCATGCGGCCCCTTTCGCGGAAGCGGCGATAGACGTCGGGGGCGCGGCCGGGGCGGAATGTTTCGATGACCATGAAGAGCATGGGTTGGTCTCCGGAGCTAGTCGGCGGGCAGGGCCCCGATCGAGCGAAGGACCGAGCGTGCGATCGATTCCCGCTTCGGGAGATCGTCGCCCTTCCGGGGCATGTCGATGTTCAGCGCGAAGAAGACGGCACCCTCCGGCCGCTCGACCCCGCCGACCCACCAGCCGACGCGCGGGCCTTCGCGGAGCCGGCACTCTCCGCCCGGCGCGCGACCGCGGCGCGCACCTTCGGGCTCGACAACTCACGGAGCGCATCCTTCCCGACCCATCGCGCAGCCGCTTCAGCGCGGGCCGCCAGTCGCTCCGCGACCTTCTGCGACGCGGCGTGAAGTCCGGGGCTCCGCCTGCCGATCGAGCGAAGCGCCCAACTCACCCCTTTCATCACGAAGTTCCGTTCGTCGAGCGCGCCCTTCTCGATCAGGGGGAGATACGGCAGGAACTTCGCGTCGGGGGCAGCCTTGTCGTGGAGGGCCAAGCAGGCCATCAGGGCGAACCCGGCGCGCTTCACGAACTCCTTCGGCGATTTCGCCCAGGCTGCCGCACAACTCCAGGCGTGGGGCGAGCGGTCGTAGAGTTTGAAACACGCGGTGTCGCAGATTCCCCAGTTGTCGAAGGAAGCGGTCCACGCGTTCATCTGCGCGCGAGTCAATCGGGCGGGATCGGCCACCATCGTCGCCAGCATGCGCGCCTCGTACCATCCCGACTTCCACAAGTTCCTCGCGAGCGCATGGTCGGTGCCGACCCGCTTCGAGAGACCAAGCATCGCACCCATGGTGACGCCGAACGCGTGCGGCGCCGTGATTCCGTAGCGCGCCATCCCGTCCACGGTCCGCTTGGTTCCGTTCTTCTTCAGCCAGGCCAGGGCCTCCGTGGCGGTCATGGCGGCCCCCTTCATCGAACCAGCGGACGATTGAGCTCGGTCCGCCAGGTGGTGGGATCGGGGTTCGCTTCCGGGCCCGCGACGTAGCACTCCCAGAGATCGGCGGCGGGCGTGTGGCCGTTCGCCTCGATCCAGACGTTGAACTCGCCCCAGGCGGAACCGAGGTCCTCGTACGGACCGTGATAGACGGTCCGCGCGACCGTGGCCCCCGGGAGAACTCCCGGCTTCACGCGTCCGACAGGAGCGACCGGCGACGCGACGGGCACGCCGATCTCGAAGTCGAAGGTCTTCGGGTCCATCTTGAAGTGGTGTGAAAAGAGCGGACCCTCGATCGCGATCCCTTGCGCGGCAACCGCTTCCATCAGTTCGCCGATCCCGGGGCCCATCACGTTTCGGATCTCCGCGCGGGGAACCGTGATGCGGATGACGGCCGCCATCCGCGCGGCGGTTTTCACGATCTGCGGCTTAGCGAGCATCCGAGGTTTCTCCTACCGGCGCCTGCGCCGGCGAGCGTACAGGGCGCCGAGCGCCGAACCCGCCGCGAACCCGAACGGTCCGGTGATGAAGATGCCGAGCAGGGGGCCTTGACTGGCATCCGGCGTCACGATGATGGGGCCGATGAATCCCAGGGCGAAGGCGATCCCTCCGAGTAAAACCCCTCCCAGGACGGCATAGAGCATTCGCACGCGACTTTCGGCCATGTGGCCGCGCAAGGCGAACCACCAGCAGAAGAGCGCCATCGTGAGCCCGGCGGCGACGAGCGCGGCGCCGATGGGGTCGAAGCCACGGAACGCCTGGCCGCCGAGGAGAGTCAGGGCAATGCCGGTCGGCGCGAGCGCCATGAGCCCGGCGACGACGCGCGGAATGGCATAGGAGTCCCGGCCGACCTGGGTCGATGAACTCATGCGTCACACCCAAGGGTCATCGTGTTCCTCAAGTCTCGCACACGTACAGGCGACGACCAGCGTGATGCGTGGATCGCGTTTGGTCCAGCAGGAACTCCGCGAGAGCGGCCCGCGAGATCGCACTTGCGAGGCCGACCCGGAGCGCGGGGTCGGCGTGCGTCCGGCGTCGCGCCGGGCCGTCGTGGAGCCGCGGCGGTTTCGCGAGCGTCCAGTCGAGCCCGCTCGTCATGACGAGCCGCTCCTGTTCCGCTCGGTCCGCGGCGAGCGCGGGGCATTGGCGGCGAACGAGGCCGGCCATGAGGCGCATCGGGGCGCTGACGTTGGGTGGAAGGTCGCCGATCATCGCGCCGGTCTGGCAGACCAGGCGTCTCACTCCGGACGATTTCATCGCCTCGACGATCCGGCCGGTCGCCGCGGCGGCGAAGGGCGGGTCCTTCGCCGAGCGGGGGCCGAAGACGCAGAGGACCGCGTCCGCGTTCCGTACGGTCGCGAGGAGATCGGAGGGCGTGTCGAGGTCGCCACGAAGCAACTCGAGACCTGCCTGCTCCTCGCAGTGGGACGACGGGCGCACCAGGGCCCGGACCTTCCAGCCGCGCTCCAGCGCGCGACGGACCACTTCCGAGCCGGTTCGGCCGGAGGCGCCGAAGAGGGCCAGGCGCGTCACGCGGACGCCTCCTCAAGGGGGAAATCCAGCACTTCGAGCTGCTTGCCGCTCCTCGCGTCCACGGTTCGCCGCTCGAGCAGGCGAAACCCGCGCGCTTCGGCCATGACCAGCAGACTGTTAGGTGGTACGAGTTCCAGGACCGGCGCGAGAGCACGGATCGAATCGAAGGGCGAGGGCGTGACGGCCGCGGTCGCGGCGCTCGCGAGTTGCAGGACCACCACCAGAATTCCGCTCGGCCGGAGCATGACGCGGATCCGGTCGAGGGTCCGGGCCGGGTCGACGTACTCGAACAAGAGCGCGGCGTAGACGAGATCGACGGGGGCGAAGCGAATCGCGTCGGTCTCGATGTCTCCGGCGTGGAGTTCGAGACCCGGGAATTGGCCCGAGTATCGAGCGCGCGCCGCGGCGACGTAGTCCGGATTCAGATCGACACCCACCACGCGCCGAACTCCGCGCGCGACGGCTCGATCGAACCCGTTCCCGCCCGCGCAGCCCAGTACGGCGACCGATCGCGGCGCATAGAGCCCGAGCGCCTCGTCGAAGACGTCGGACAGAAGCCGCGCCTGATCGACGTCGGGCAAGGCCATGTGCCCTTCGTAGTCCGCCAGGGGGATGTCGAGCCACGGATTTCGCATGGCGCGCCGGTCTCCCGTCTATTCGAGCGCCTTGAACATGCTGATGCCCTTGATCTCGAATCCAAGCTTCGCGTAGAGCGCCTGCGCGCTCGCGTTGTGGCCGAAGACGTGGAGCGCGATGCCGGTGACGCCGAGGTCGGGGGCCATCGCTTCGAGCGCGTTCAGCGCGCGGGTCGCGTGCCCCTGCCGCTGGTGCTCCGGTTCGATTTCGATGTCGTAGATATGCGCGATCGGCTTCCCGGCCTGGAGCTTCCGAACGATCCAGAGAACTCCCACGCGCGTGGCGCCGTCCTCGCCGAGGATCGTGAAGAAGGAGTGATCCTGGGTCGCGATCCCCTGGGGGAGGATTTCGGCGATCAGCTTGCGGGAGAGCTCGAGCGATTCCTCTTCGGACCATTGCCCCGCCGCGACCTTGTCCGCCGAGTACCCCGGGATGAGGGCGGCGAGGAACCCATCGAACTCGGAGTCGGCCATGGGGACGAGAACGCTCACCGGGCCGCCGGGGAGCTGGGGAGCGTGACGAGGCGCCCTTCGCGAAGGGCGCCGAGATCGATCTCGCGCAGCGACTCGACGCGTGGGCCATGGTCCGAATCTCCGCCCAAGCCGTCGCCGGCGCCCCGGCGCTCGCCTGTCCGGTCGAGCCAGAGGCCCTTCCATCCCGCCGCGCTCGCCCCGGCGATGTCGCGCTCCGCGCTGTCGCCGATCATGAGGAGGGCGCCGGGCTCTTGTCCGAGGCGCGCGGCGCAGGCATGGAACGGGCGCGGATCGGGCTTTCCCGCGCCCACGTCGCCCGAGACGACGACGGCGTCGAACCACTTCGTGAGTCCGGCGCCTTCCAGTTTCTCCCTCTGAAGGCACGACGCGCCGTTCGTCAGGACCGCCATCGGGAGCGTTCCGTGGAGCGCCTCCAGCGCGGCGAAGGCGTCCTCGTAAGGCGCATCCGTGTCGCGGCGCGCCTCGATGAACGCCTCGGCCATCTCGCCGGGCAGGTCGGGATCCACCACGCCGTACTCGCCGAGCGCGTCCGCCCACGCGCCGCGGCGATACTCGGGCACCCACTCACGCAGGACTCGGAGCGGTTCGTCGTCGCCGAGGAACCTCCCCCAGAGCCCTTCCCAGGAACTGATCCCGATGTCGAGGCAGTACGCCCGCGCGGGCGAGCGGCGCCAGCGATCGCGCGCCCGGCGGCGGGCCACGACGCCGAGTTCGGCCGCGGGGGCGCCGACC